>NZ_JAHGAH010000217.1:0-33039 GCF_030248475.1 Vibrio sp. D173a | reverse complement strand
TTTGTGTATAAGAGACAGGGCATTCTAGGGGGATTCGTTAATCGCTCTGAACAATATGGATATTCTGCGTCAGAGCTAATGGCGAGCAAGCTTGGTCTCTCAATGACTAAGGTCGGGGACGAACTGATTTCTGAGGCGGTATTAGACTACAACGCGTTGGAGCATTACGGCATCAGTCGATTCGACGTGCCAAGAAGCGCGCACATCATCAATTCGCCACCACCTGCGATTCAAGTGAACATTAAGTTACTCTTGTTCGCGTGTGCATTGATTGTTTTGCTGTCTTTGGTGATTGTTAGCCAGTTCATGACGATTAGACAACGTAAAGTCATCGATCAGAAAAACCGTAAAATCGTCACCTTGCAAAAGCGTACTTTGAATGTGCAGAAGGAGATGATTCACGTTCTCGGTGAAGCCATAGAGTCGCGCTCCGGTGAAACCGGTCAACACGTTAAGCGCGTCGCGAGACTCTCGGCAACTTTGGCTGAGTTTTGCGGATTGAGTCACCGAGAAGTCGAAATGATAGAAGTGATCAGCCCAATGCATGATGTGGGCAAAATCTCGGTTCCGGAGTCCATTCTCGATAAGAACGGTCAGTTGAACGCAGAAGAATGGGAGATCATGAAGCGTCATACCGTCAAAGGTTATGAACTGCTGAGCAATCGCGAGGGCGAAATTGCCAAATTGGCTGCGGTTGTCGCACATGAACACCATGAGCGCTGGGACGGAACTGGCTACCCGAATGGATTGAAGGGGGAAGAGATTCATCTCTTTGCACGTATTGTGGCGATTGCGGATGTGTTTGATGCTCTACTTAGTGAGCGTTGCTATAAACGTGCTTGGACAATTGAGGAAGTGGGTGAACTATTCAAGCGTGAGCAAGGCAAACACGCTGACACAGCCCTGAGTCAATTACTACTGGATAATTTAGATGACTTTATAGAAGTACGCTTTATGTATCCAGATAACGATATTTAAATCAATCTATCATTGCCGAGTGAAGTTTCATATTTCTAACTTATGGGGCTTCATTCGGTGATCTTGCTTAGAAAAACGTTAATTCCCTTTTCTCATTTCTACGAAATGCCAAGTCTGTCGTTTAAACATTTCAAAACTTACCTATTATGTTGATACATATTTAGTACAAATAAATAAGTTAATAAGAACAACGTTAATTGTTCAACGAATGGTTTGAGATATTTGTTGGCGGGGGAAGGCGTATGGCTATCAACAATATTAAGTGCGTCATATTCGATTGTGACGGTACGCTGGTCGACAGCGAAAGCCTGTGTTGCCATGCATTGGTTAATGTGTTTGAGCAATACGGCGTAGAGATGAGTTTTGAAGAGTGTGTTGCACATTTCAAAGGTGGCAAGTTGGCCGATATCCTGCGTGATGCCAAAGCGTTCATGAACGTTAATGTGTCTATTGATGTTCTTGAACCACAATACCGTGAGGAGCTACAGAAGCTGTTTGTCCGCCACCTAAAACCAATGGATGGCGCAAAGCGTCTTATTCAATTCTTGGATTCACACAACATCGAGTATTGTGTGGCTTCTAATGGACCGAAAGACAAGATCGAATACTCGCTTGAGCTAACAGGGCTGCTAGATGCGTTTAAAGGAAAAGTCTTTTCTGCTTTCGACGCGAATAGTTGGAAGCCAGAGCCTGATTTGATCATGTATAGCGCGATGAATATGGGTTTTCTGCCAAGCGATTGTTTGTATATTGATGACACCCCAAAGGGCGTTGAGGCTGGATTAAACGCAGGTGTGAAAACGGTGCAGCTTTACAACGGCGCGCCAATCAACCGACTGGGAGACGAGCGCGTTATCCGAATTCATCATCTTGACGAACTAAAAGAGCAGCTCTTAGGCTGCTCAATTTAATGACAAACGTTACTCAAGCTATGGATATGTTTGAATTTGGCTTGTAGCAACGGAGTTTGGTGTAAGCATTGGATGGAAGAGAAGTTTTTCGTATGGAACCCGCAAGAAGCGCATGTGAATTTCTCACCGTCGGATGAAATCATATATTCATCGCATTGACAGAGTGGACACTGAAGAGCTTCAGTGTCTTTTGTTTTGTAATTATTCATATTGTTCACCAGCAGCAAAATTGAATTGGCAAAATGTAGAATAGCTGAACACCTATCCTTTGAACATTCTTTCATCAAATTCCGAAGATTATTTCGATTCACTTCAAAGTAAATTAATTTGCTACTCAGTTAATACTTGATTAAATAAATACACGTTTGTTTAAAAATCGAGGAAACGCTATGGCTATGGTGCTTTCCTAGGCAACGTTAAAACACCTAGTGAAAAAGGGCTCCAAAAACGGAGCCCTTTGCATTTGGTATCCCTTAGATTGTATCGATTTGAACCTACTAACCTGATGGCGAAACGGTATTTAAGCCGTTCGGTAGCGTTTCAATACTTCGCCAAGTGAAACAGAAGCGTGGGTTAAATTGGTTACGCCTACTGTCGATTGCTGTGCCACTTCACGGATGGTGTTGGATTGTGAGCGAATATCTGACAGCTCAGATGCAATGTCATTTGCAACCGCACTTTGTTCTTCTGCTGACGTCGAGATCTGAATACTCATGTCCATCAAAGATCGTGCAGAATCAGCGATAGCAGTCACGTCCCCTCCAATTTCATCGATCAATTGGCTACTGGTTTGAGCTTGCTGAACGGTACGATCAGTAATTGATGCAATGTTTCGACTCTCAGATTGAAGCTTTTCAATCATGGCTTGGATCTCAACTGTCGCTTGCTGGGTACGGCTTGCAAGGGTACGGACTTCGTCTGCAACTACGGCAAACCCACGGCCTTGCTCCCCAGCACGAGCGGCTTCAATAGCAGCATTTAATGCGAGCAGGTTAGTTTGTTCTGAGATGGCGTTTATCGTCGTGATAACATCATTAATCTGCGTCGTGTTTTCATTCAAACTGCTTACTGATGCTGATGCCTGTTCAATGTAACTTGAAAGGGTTTCAATCTCTGAAATGACGCTTTGAACGCGAGCGCGGCTATTTTCAATCTGCTGGGCATCTTGGTCTGATTGAAGTGTCGCTTGTTGAGAAATACTCGACACTTCTTTTGCTGATGCAGTCATCTCTTCCATTGCTGTTGCGACAGAATCCAGCGTTTGATACTGATGCGCGATTTGAGTTTCACTCAACTTCATGTCTTGTTCGAACGCGGCAGAAGTTTCGCTCATTGTATTGGCATTGTCTTTAACGCTGTTTACTAATTCAGTTAGCGTATCCATTGATTTATCGAGCGCACAGCCAATCGTACCAAACTCATCTCGCCCTGGATGGAAACCAAGACGAGAGGTTAAGTCTCCTTCACCAATCTTTTGTGTGGTGGTGTAAAGAACCCAAAGTGCGCCGCCAAGGAAAGTGGCAACCCAGTAATTGAATAGGGCAAACGGCACCACCCAAAGAAAGCTAAGAAGAAAAGAGGTCAAGGCGTCAGATTTAGCTTGCTCAAATTGGCGTGAAAGGTTTTCTGTCAGTTGGATTGCCTGACCGGAATTCAGCTTCGCGTAAGCCGTTACCGTTCCATTGTTGAACGTCGTATCACCGGCGTTAATTGTACTCACCACACCATTTAGGTTCGCCAAGCTTTGAGGCTGCGCTTGGATAATACCCGCAAGTTTGGCTTCTACAGTAAGGATAGACTGGTCTTCAAACTGCTGAATATCATTGAAATATCGGCTTCCTGCCACTGAAGTCAGAGTCACTAGGAATAGAAGAAAAATGACCCAGATTTTGTCGTTGATAGACATTTTAATAAATAGCTTGTCTATCGTTCTAAACTCAACTTCTCTCATTAATCGCTCCATTTGAGATGAAAAGGGGTGAACTAAATTAGAGAACTATCGAAACAAAATATGAGATTGTAATCAGCAAAATATGTAACGAGCAGTTGATTTATTTCAAATTATGAGAACTGTGATCACATCTAACGGTATGTTATATCTATTAATGGCAATTATATTGATTAATTTTAACAATGAGTCGCATATGAATTGGCGGCAAATTTGACGAAAAGTCAGTGGGTTAGGAGAGATGTTGCGCAAACGTTTACTTATGATTTCTGTCATAGCTTTCTAAATCTTTACTTCTCGCTGTCATGAATGTGTCATATAAAGGCTATAAAAAGGAGTTGCTGTCATCGATGAAGAAAAGAAATGGCAGTAAAGATTGAAGCAAGATTGCTTCAGGAGATGTAACACAAAGGAGGTCACAATGAGCGACCAATACCACAACGACGAATGCCTAGAGATGCTTGATGCACTTGAAATCGGTATTATCTTGTCGGACTACATTGGCTCAGAAGACGAAGCCGAATAAGTACAATTAGTACTCTCACCGCGTCACAACAGACGTTATAATTAAGTTCATGTAAGACGAGCCAAAAGGCCACTCACAGCGTCTAATGAACTTTCTAGCCCACCTGCATATTGCAGATCACTGTAATAGCCACTTAATGGGAAACTTGCTTGGAGATTTCGTAAAGGGAGATCCAAGCAAGCAGTATCACTCTGATATTTCCAATGGCATAAAACTTCACCGTTTTGTCGATCGCATCACCGATCACCATTCCATTGTTGAAGAGTGCAAACCGCATTTTACGGGCGTATCACGTCGCTTTGCGCCAATTGCACTGGATATGTTTTGGGACCATTGCTTAGCGAAGCACTGGCATGCATTTAGTCACCAGTCTTTAGATTCGTTTGTCCGATACGCTTATCAGCAAGTGAATAACCAAATCTCTGATGAGTTACCACCAAGATTTTTATTGCTTCACAGTCGAATGTGGAGTGGAGGGTGGCTGCACTCTTATCGAGACTTGGAGAACATCGAGTTTGCGCTTCATCGAATGTCACAAAGAAGCCCTCGTATGGCCGATCTCACTACGACATTTGAAGTTCTCGATCGCGAATATGAACAATTGGAAGGGAAGTTTTCGACTCTTTATCAAGATGTTCTGGAGCAGTCCAGTCAATTCCATCAACAGTTAGTGAATTCGTAAGTGAGTTCATTCATAACTCAATAATTTCATAGCGTCTTGTCTGCTAAAGGTAGTATGACCAAAGGCGCTCTGGTAAACTCTGCGCTCCAAAAATTATGAGGTTTATCATGTCCGTTAATTTCGCTGATCTTGGCGTTGAACAACAGTTGGTTGATACCCTAAGCGGTATGAATATTGTTACTCCGACACCTGTTCAAGAAAAGTCGATTCCACACGTATTGGAAGGCAAAGATCTCCTGGCTGCTGCGCAAACAGGTACTGGCAAAACTGCCGCATTTGGCTTACCTATCATCCAATCGGTTCAGCAGAAGAAACGTAACGGCGCGCCACAAGCACTCATTCTTGTACCTACGCGAGAGCTTGCTCAACAAGTTATGGACAACCTGACTCAATACGCAGCAAATACGGACCTTAAGATTGTTTGTGTTTATGGTGGTACGAGCATCGGCGTTCAAAAGAAAAAGTTGGAAGAGGGCGTAGATATTCTTATCGCGACGCCAGGTCGCTTGCTGGATCACTTGTTTAACGGCAATGTAATCATCGCTAAAACGGGCATTCTTGTACTTGATGAAGCAGACCGCATGTTAGACATGGGTTTCTGGCCAGATCTGCAACGCATTCTTCGTCGTTTACCTCAAGACAAACAAACCATGCTGTTCTCAGCAACGTTTGAGAAGCGCATTAAAACCATTGCTTATAAGCTGATGGACTCCCCAGTCGAAGTGGAAGTGTCGCCAGCCAACACTACGGCAGAAACCGTTAAGCAAATGGTTTATCCAGTTGATAAAAAGCGTAAACGTGAGCTATTGGCTTACTTAATTGGTTCTCGTAACTGGCAACAAGTTCTTGTCTTTACAAAAACCAAGCAAGGCAGTGATGAGCTAGCAAAAGAGCTTAAACTGGATGGGATCAAAGCGGTCTCTATCAACGGCGACAAATCTCAAGGTGCTCGTCAACGTGCGCTCGATGAATTTAAAGCAGGTAAAGTACGTGCGTTAATCGCAACCGATGTGGCTGCTCGTGGTCTGGACATTCAAGAGCTAGAGCAAGTGGTGAACTTCGATATGCCGTTTAAAGCCGAAGATTATGTTCATCGTATCGGGCGTACAGGTCGCGCTGGTAAATCAGGCTTGGCGGTTTCTTTAATGAGCCGCGACGAAGAGTACTTATTGACGGCGATTGAAAACCTACTTGACCAACGTTTACCGCAAGAGTGGTTAGAAGGTTTCGAACCGAGTTTAATCGAAGAGGTTGAGCCAGAGCGTAGTGGTGGTGGTCGCCGTAAGAGTCGCTCTTCGGAAAAACGTAAGATGAAAGCGAAACTCGCTATTCATAAAAACCGCGGTAAAAACCGAAAATAAAAGGTGATGGCGGTTATCAATGACTTTGATTACGCCGTCTTAACTTCTTGGTAGGCTTCAAGTGTTTGAGGCATCGCCAGTAAATAGCCTTGATACATATCGAAACCGAGCTTTTTCATTAAATTAAGTTGATGTTCGGTTTCAATTCCTTCTATAACGGTTTTTGAGCGAATATCTTTTGCCAAAGACAATGCTTCCATTAAACACGCAAAGTCGCCACTCTCATATCGCAAAAGTAATGATCGGTCTATTTTGATGATGTTTGGTCTCACGCATTTGACGCGTTCAACCGTTGAGGCGTCAACTCCGTAATCATCGATGGCAAGCATATAGCCGTTATCACTGAGTTCTTTCGTCGCTTTATAGAGAAAGTTCTCGTCACTCGCATCCAACTCCACTAATTCCATCACGATTTGTTCACGGCGAAGATCTGCTTCGATGATGGCTTGCTTCAATAGGTTGCTGTACGACATGTCTTTCGCGAGCATTTCTGCTGCTTTAGGTAAGACATTAAGAAAAAGCTTTTTGTTGCTAAACTTGGATTGGCCAAAATTACTGATGTGGATCAGACGGCTTAATCGCTCGACATTAATTTGGTCTTTTACTGGGATGGTATTGGATTGGAAAAAT
Organism: Vibrio sp. D173a; assembly: GCF_030248475.1. Lineage (NCBI taxonomy): Bacteria > Pseudomonadati > Pseudomonadota > Gammaproteobacteria > Vibrionales > Vibrionaceae > Vibrio > Vibrio sp. D173a. The sequence continues at coordinate 26,003 of NZ_JAHGAH010000217.1, read as the reverse complement.
TGGTCTGGTCTTATCATTTGTCCGTCTTGGTTACTAATACGAACCAGAGCTTCAAGGCCGATGATAGAAAGATCTTTCTGATAAATAGGTTGAAACACACTCCTCAGCGTCAGTTGCTTGTAGTGTGCAATATACTGCCCATCTAATTGTTTTGAAATGCAGCCAAGCAGCTGCGTGATGCTCATCATTATTGTTGTAACCTAGACCAAGATACTTCCACTGATGCTTAACTGATTGTTGTGCATCTAGTTTTACTATAGTAGTTTGAATCTAATTGTGGCAGTGGGATTAAGGCAAGAGAGTTAGCGTTGAATGAACAGAAATATCGACTGGTATCAAATAAATCGATGAACGGGCTGATAACCTACCCGTTACAATTTGATGCTACCACTGTAAGACCGCATAAAGTTGAAGGTATTTTCGAACCAGTTGTTGCTTGTTCGATCGGCGCAAAGGATGGCCAAATTTAATGTAGCAAGGACTAATACCAAAGCGCGTATCAAGTGAGCGGGTCAGCTGTGACTCGCTTGTGTAAAGCGTAATGCCTTGTTCTGTGTATTCAGTGATTGGCTCAGGAAGTTCACCCATCCACCAGTGCAAGAGTTCGCGGCTGGTTTTGCTGCGACTGATCCAGTGGTCACTGACTAAAAACAACAAGTCGTTGGGCTGTAGGGCATAGCCATATTCGCTTTGCCATTCCATGATGGAGGAGAGCAAGTTCTCTCGACAAGAATTACCGGCACTCACCATATGATGACTTAACACCCAAACTGTGCCTATCTCAGAGGTGATTCGATAATGGTGAGGCAAGTCGGGAGAATCAAGTACTTCAATGGGTTTGATGATACTGCTGTGGCCAAAGTGACGAAACGTATGTTCCATTCGTCTCGCGAAGGCCATTCCTAAATGGTGTTCGCTCATTCCTTGGTTATGCACCGCAGGATAATGCTTCTCACAAAGTTTGAGGCAATCGCCCTGAAAATCATTGACACTTTGGATGACTAAGTCGAGTAGCAAAGAATATCCCTTAACGGTTAACAAATTGAACGGCGAAAGGTTAGCATAGTCCATTTAGGATAGACTAATTTCGATAGGCAACTTCTTGATCTAAACATCAAAATTTATAATAGAGTTCCGCAGGTAAAATATGATCAAACTAGAAAGAGCACAAAAAGAAGTGTTGGCAGCCGCCATCCAAGAATATATGCAAGACGAGTTAGAAGTGGAAATCGGTCAATTTGATAGTGAGTTTTTGATTGATTTCATCACGGAGAAACTGGCGCCTTTTTATTACAACAAAGGCATTGAGGACGCAAAATCCGTTATTGAACGACGTATGCTTGAGATGAATGATGAACTGTATGAGATCGAGCAAGAAGTTCAACTCTAACTGTCCGTTTTTAAAGTGATTTAAAGTTCCTTCTAATTTTTCGAACAAGTTGTTTGAAAAGGTATTATTGGTTGGATGTAAAGGATGGTAAATAATCTGTTTCATACAAGGTAAATAAGTTAATGTTGTGTTTCTTGCTCAACATCAACTTAGGAATATATCTAGGAACGTGAGATGGAAACACTGGTAAAGAATTACAACCTACCTGCGCGATTTATGCATTGGCTATCGGCGCTTTGCATTATCGGCTTATTTGCTGTGGGTTTGTGGATGGTCGATCTTAGCTATTACAGTGAATGGTATCGTACTGCACCACATTATCACCGCTCTGTGGGCATTTTATTAGCAATCCTCACTTTGGCACGCATCGTATGGAAACATGTGACGGCGTCACCAAAAGTGGAAGGGAAACCTTATGAAGTCGTTGCCGCGAAAGCCGCGCATGGTGTGATGTACTTATTGCTCATCACTATCTTTATTTCAGGTTACCTCATCTCAACATCTGATGGTCGTGGAATCGAAGTATTTAATTGGTTCACGGTACCCGGCGCAGGGGAGTTATTCCCGAGCCAGTCGGATATTGCAGGTGAAATTCACTTCTACGCAGCTTGGGCTGTAATCCTAATGGCAGGTTTACACGCTGTTGCTGCACTAAAACATCACTTTATCGATAAAGACAACACATTAAGAAAAATGTTAGGAGCTTCAAAATGAAAAAGTCACTTTTCGCTACAGGATTAGCAATCGCTATGGCACTACCGTTTGGTGCTAACGCTACAGATTATGTTATCGATACCAAAGGTGCTCACGCATCAATCAACTTCAAAGTTAGCCACCTAGGTTACAGTTTCATCAAAGGTCGTTTTAATACATTTTCTGGTGACTTTTCTTTTGATGAAAAAAACATCGCTGACTCTAAAGTAAACGTAGTGGTTGATACGACAAGCCTAGATTCAAACCATGCTGAACGCGACAAGCACATCCGTAGCGGCGACTTCATCGACGCAGGCAAATACAGTGAAGCGACGTTCAAGAGCACAAAAGTTGTAGACAAAGGCAACGGTAAGCTAGATGTAAGGGGTGATTTGACTCTTCACGGTATAACAAAACCAATCACAATCGAAGCGGAATTTGTTGGTGCAGGTAACGACCCATGGGGTGGTGAGCGTGCAGGTTTCATCGGTCAAACTCGTCTTGAGCTTGCTGATTTTGAAATTCCAGTAATGGGTTCTTCAAGCTACGTTGATATGGAACTGCACATCGAAGGTGTTAAGAAGTAGCTTCTCGTTCTTCACCATATACTTCGTTCTCAACGACATAAATGCAGAAAGCGCTCTTAAATAAGAGCGCTTTTTTATTGGTGCCAACTTGTCTTGCTAGTTGTAATAGTTTTATGCCGTTTCTAGAACGTTATCTTCAACTAGGTTTAGGCGCTCGCCATACACTGGGCGCAGTGCTTTAAGTACTTCGTTACGTGTCACCACGCCAACCATCAAACCATTTTCTAGTACAGGAAGCACTTGAGGTTTACTTACTTTGATGCTCTTAGCACGCTCTTCTAAAGAAAGAGAAGTAAAGCGTGTTGCCATGCCCATGCTTGTTGTTGGGTAAAGTTGTTCTTTATCGATACATAGAAACTCAACAACGTCGACTAAGCGGTCATTTGCATCAATGGCTACCACGTCACGGCTCATTAAATCGACAACTTTTTGTTCTTGGGCTGGGATGTAATCTTGGCACCATAATTCAACCATAACGTCGTGTGCTGAGAAGAAACCAACCAAACGGTTTTCGATGTCAACAACAGGTGCACTGATTAGATTGTTGTCCAATAGGGTATCTAGTGCAGTTGATACAGGCATTTCTACGCTCAGAGTAACTGGGCTCGGGTTCATGATCTCTTTTACAATCGATGCGTTTTTCATAGTGCGTTCCTTAACTGACGTGAGTGTTGTAGTGTTTGTAATTGATGCAACTTTTGCTGCTTTAAGTTCTGGTCGACGGTAGATACACCAGTTAGCTAAGCCAACTAATACGGCGCCACCAACGATGTTGCCTAGGGTTACTGGAATTAGGTTTGCAGTAATAAAATGACCGACATTTAAATCTGCATATTGAGAAGCCGGTACGCCAACTGCTGTCCAGAAAGATTCCGGTGCGAAGTTTGCGATAACGATACCTAGCGGCACCATGAACATGTTTGCTACACAGTGTTCAAAGCCACTGCTGACGAACATTGCGACTGGCATAATGGTCATTGCCGCTTTTGTCATTGCGTTCGCAGAGCTGAATGTGAGCCAAATAGCAAGACAAACCAACAAGTTACATAAAATGCCCAACGCAAAAGCTTGTACCAATGTGTGGTGTAGCTTGTGTTGTGCGATGTTTAGTGCGTTTAAGCCCCATTGACCCGCATCCATTTGGTACAAGCCTGCAGCGCTTACCAATGCAAGTAGGAACATCGCACCGATGAAGTTACCCACATAAACCTTGCCCCAAATCGACAGCATTTTGCCGAATGAGATTTGTTTGTTTGCCCATGAGATGCTCGAAAGCACTGAGCTGGTAAACAACTCACCACCGCAAATAACGATGAGTATCAAACCCATACTGAATGCTAAACCACCTGCAAGACGGCTAAGGCCCCAACCTGCATCCGCGCTACCTGTTGTCACTGTGATGTAAAACAAGAATGCTAAACCGATGAATGCGCCTGCCATAATTGCCAAACCCAGTGTCATGCCGCTGGTTTTGTTTGCTTTACTAAGTGCAAACTTCTCAGCTTCAGCCATCATTTCTTTTGGAGAGAAATACTGGTTATTTTGAGAGCTGGTCACCGCCATAATGACTCCTTAGTCTGTGGTTCCATATGAACTCCTTGGTTAGTGAAATCGAGACGTTGTCTGTACTCGAAAGTGAAGGTGTTATTGTTTTTTGTTGCGGTGTTCCCGAACCGCATATCCAGATTAAGCAGGTCAGAGCTACAGGTAAAATTGATAATATTTAGAATCCTCATCAAATAATTTGATAAGTTTTTAAAGGCAGGTAAAATGAACCTCATTGCGTATCAGCGCATGTATTTTGGGGTTGCGAGAGTATGGGGAATACTCGCCAATTAGGGAGGAAACTTTGCGCTACTCACTTAAGCAATTAGCGGTATTTGACGCAGTTGCAGACACCGGCAGTGTAAGCCAGGCCGCGGATAAACTGGCTCTGACACAATCGGCGACGAGCATGTCGCTTGCTCAGTTAGAAAAAATGCTTGGCAGACCTTTATTTGAAAGGCAAGGCAAGCAAATGGCTTTAACGCATTGGGGGATGTGGTTAAGACCAAAAGCAAAGCGTTTACTGCAAGACGCGTTACAAATTGAAATGGGTTTTTACGAGCAACATTTGTTGAGTGGACACATTCGATTAGGCGCAAGTCAAACACCAGCAGAGCACCTAGTTCCAGACCTTATCAGTATCATTGATAATGATTTTCCAGAGATGCGTATCTCTCTCGGCGTACAGAGTACTCAGGCCGTCATCGATGGCGTTTTGGATTACCGATATGATCTGGGCGTCATTGAAGGTCGCTGCGACGATAACCGTTTACACCAAGAAATTTGGTGCCGAGACCACCTTACTGTAGTCGCAGCGTCGCATCATCCATTTGCGCGTAACTCATCGGTAAGCTTAGCTCAACTTGAACAAGCAAAATGGGTATTGCGAGAACATGGTTCAGGTACCCGCAAGATTTTTGATAGCTCTATTCACCATCTTATTGAAGATTTAGACGTGTGGCGTGAATACGAACACGTTCCAGTATTAAGAAGTTTGGTATCAAACGGGCAGTATTTGACGTGTCTGCCTTATCTCGATGTAGAACGTTACATTGAAGCAGGGGATTTGGTGGCGTTAAATGTACCTGATCTCAAGATGGATCGAACCTTGTCGTTTATCTGGCGAGCAGATATGGCGGAAAACCCGTTAGTTGACTGTATCAAGCGTGAAGGGTTACGCATGATGAAAGGTAAACCTTCTGTGTTTTAAGCGATATTCGTAATAAGTTGCTGTCATTTTAGAAAAGGCTTTGCATCTCGCGGGGCCTTTTTGTCATTTATTGCTCATTTTTCCCAACTGATTGTGATTTTGTTATTTTCGAAATCTGTTGATTTATCGGTTGCGTCAAATTTTATGTGTAAAGCATGCAACGCAATAGGGTCTTAGTGAGATCTAGATCACCGAAGTTCGCATGGGATATGCCTAGTATTGACTGCCTGATTTCAATGTATGAAGGCAGTTTTCAAACCAAATGGTGCGAAACTAACGAAGCGGGTAAGAATACCATGACCACACTTTTAGCTATTTCAATTACAACTGGCATTCTCTCTGGCGTATGGGGCTGGATCGCTATCTCCCTTGGCCTGTTATCTTGGGCTGGTTTTCTTGGCTGTACGAGTTACTTTGCGTCCCCGACAAGTGGCTTGAAAGGGCTAGCAGAAAGCTTGATTACCAATATGACAGGTGTTTTCTGGGCGATGGTTATCATCTATGGCTCGACTTACGTGGGTATGGAGATCATCGGATATGTAATTACAGCTATCGTAGCGTTCTTTATGTGTATTCAAGCGAAACAAGCTTGGTTAGCGTATATCCCTGGTACTTTCATTGGCTCATGCGCGACTTTTGCTGCAGACGGCAATTGGCAACTTGTGGTGCCATCGCTGATTTTAGGTGGCGTGTTTGGTTACCTAATGAAAGCAACAGGTCTTTGGTTGCATGCGAAATCAGCCGCTACTTCTTCGCTCGCAGAGCAAGTACAGTAGTGAACCCCCGATCTTATTTGTATCCGCTGTGTATTGAGACTTATCCCGGTCAATACTGTTAATCAAAATTACTGATTCTTGATACAAGCACACCTAATTGGTGTGCTTTTTTTTGTCTGTCTATTTTGGGGTATCGCTCTTTACGTATTCCCATTTGCCATAGTTACCACGCGTTTTAGCGTCCAGCGCAAAAGTACGGGGATGCAATCTACGCCACGTTCTTCGCAATGGGCAACAATTGCGAGTGCGAGATCCGGTTTTGCTTGTTTCTTCAAAACGCGGTTTACGACTTTCTTAGCTGGGATTGGATGATCACGAGGAACTTTGATGATGTCCTTAAAGAAAATTTCAAAGCCATTGTTATAGAGGAAGTGCTCGATATCTCTATCGGGTAGCTCGGTAAGGCGATGACGCTCTTGGTCGTTATTTAAATGGGCTCTCACTGTGTGCGCGTATTTTTTACCAGCAGGGTCGCCGTCAGTCACCACATGCCAGTCGATACCAAACTCTTGCGCCACTTTAACTAATGACTTCAGCCCTGATTGGGCAAATTCAACGATTTGAACTCCTTCTGCTGCGAGATCATAACCGCACTGGCGTGCCAACTCGTTAAATAGCCAGACTTCCGTTTCTCCTTCGACCAATAACCAGCAACGAGCAAATAGGGCGCCGGCGCGATGAAAGCGAATATGGAAACCAATACGACGGAGTTGGTCGACACTAAATCGATTGGTATTGAGTGATTTTGCGATGGTTCGATCCGATAAACGAACCAAACGACGAATTGATGCCAAAGGTACGGAGCCAAGTAAACGCGCACTGTTTGTGGTGAGGATCTTCTGCATTGGTAGTAACTGTAACAAACTCCAAGCGCGAGATAGGTGAGTCGGGTGCAAACGACCCTCTGGATCCTCTATGATCAAGATGGGGCGAGCGCAACGTCTTAAATCTGTAGGCCCCTTCGCTTGTAGGTACGCGTTCAACAACCCCATAAGTAGTAGTCGGGCTTGTTTGTTGTTTGTTTCCCTTAAAAACTGCGACAATCCTTTTTCTGCCGAGGGACTGGCGTAGAACAAGCCATCTCGCGGTTTTCTCGGGTGACCTTTTTTCACACTTCGGAATGCAAAGTAGTGCTCGACAAGAGTTTGCATTGAATCAAGACTACTGCGCACTTCACCTTTGTTAACATGACCAGGCATGGCAAATAGGCGGCGGCAGGTGTTATTAATGCGCTTCTCGATGCGAGCGTTCTTGTTGTCTCCATTGATGTGATTTGGCACAGGGAAACGGCGAGAGTCACGCAATCGGATCACAGGATGCAGTGTCATCAACTCTATTGCGAGTTTTTCAGAGTGGTGCAGTTGTTTGGCTTCACCATCGGAGTCCAAGAATGCGTATTTGGTGGTGATGTTATGCCCGTCTCTGCTTGCGCTTAAACGGTAATAAAGCACGCGCTCATTATTTTCGTTAACACACCATGTTGGTTTGATTCGTCTGTAGCGCCCAGCATTTACTTCTTGCTTATCCTGCGCTTTGAAGCAAAGTACGATTTGAAGGTGCTGGGTTTGTGGGTGTGAAATTGCGTAGTCGACGTGAAAGTCCGTCATTTGGAACTGATAAAGAGAACCGTCAGCGGGCAGGGCGAGAGACAAAGCGTCGAGTAGGGAAGACTTACCCCATGTATTCTCACCGATCAAAGTTGTCAGTTCGTCAAAAGAGAGTGAAAGGCGTTTGATGCCTCTAAACCCAGAGATTTCGATGCGTTCTAGTCTCATCTCACTCCTCCTTGCAATTATTTGAATTATCGAGAGTTCTTTTTCTCCTCATAAGCATATATGAAATTGATCATGTCAAGTTAAGCTCAGTTCACAAAATTAAGAGCATTCATCCTATGAATAAAGACCGATTAGGCGTAAAGTCACTTTCAAACTTGTACGCAAGATGAATCTTGATCACGTTAAAATGAAATGACAATTTCTCTGTTTCATAAAATTCATGATTCTGTCATGATTCAGTTCTAATAATTAAAAGGAATGAAAAGAAAGAAGATGACGATGAATAAAAATCATAAGCCAGTCAGAATCAAATTGGCACACATCAATGACACTCATTCCTACTTTGAGCCAACGTCATTACAGCTAAAACTCAATATCGATAACGAAAGAACACTAGAACCTTACGTGAGTGCTGGTGGCTTTTCACGTATTGCGACTCGCGTTGAACAGTTACGCGACGACGCGCAACGTCAAGGTCAGGGCATGTTATTTCTTCATGCAGGTGACTGTTTCCAAGGCACTCTGTATTTTTCGTTATTCAAAGGCAAAGCAAACGCCGACTTATTAAATGCGCTTAACATTGATGCGATGGCATTAGGCAATCACGAACTCGACATGGGTAATGAGCCGGTTGCTCTATTTTGTCAGCGTACGCAATTCCCATTGCTCGCGGGCAACTGGGATCTGTCGAACGAATTGCCTAATAAAGAACATCGCATGGGCGATTGCGATAACGTGCTGAGTTTCGATACTGACACCCAAAGCGCGCAATACCTAGTGAAAGAGTTTCACGGAGAGAAAGTTGCCATCTTTGGTCTGTCTATCGACAAGATGAGCGATATTGCTAATCCTGATGCTGATACACCATTTATCAACGCAATCGAAACCGCAAAGCATACCGTTGACGAGATCCACCAAGTCGGTATCAAAAATATTATTCTTTTAAGTCATTTAGGCTATGAAGGGGATTTAGAGCTCGCAGCACAAGTGGATGGCATTGGTATCATTGTTGGTGGCCATAGCCATAGGTTACAAGGTAACTTTACATCTATAGGCTTAGGCGAAGACGATCCTTATGGCATTAAAGTCAACGATACTTATGTGGTTCAGGCTGGCTATCATGCATTAACCATGGGGCACTGTGTACTTGAGTTTGATGAACACGGCAAAGCAACCATGTTAAGTGGTCAAAATGAATTGCTTTTGGGACGTCGAATTTTCTGGGATTCAACGCTTAATGAACAACTAGACCAAGGCGTTTTTGAGGAAGCGTGTGACTTTATCCACGGGCAACCCAATGTGGTTGTTTGTAAAAAGCACCCTGAGACACAAGCCATTTTAAGAGACAAATACATTCCTCGAGTACGTAAGCTTCAGTCTCAAGTGATTGCCAATGTCGCAGAGAAGAAGCGCCATATTCGCATTCCGGATGAATTCGGTGGTAGTGAACTTGCCCCTTCCGTTGCGCATTCTTTCTTATATGCGCTTAACAAGCGTGGCCATAAGGTTCAATTTGCAATTCATAATGCGGGAGGCGTTCGTACATCTCTCAATCCGGGAAACATTACTGTGGCGGATGTTGCCGGACGATTGTTGCCATTTGCCGTTCCGATTGGCAGCTACGAGGTGCAAGGAAAAGCCGTTCGCTTGGCATTGGAAGGTGCGATCAACAATGCACTCAACAATGGTGTTGAAGGTACAGGTTCTGGCAGCTACCCATACACACATAATTTGAATTTTGAATATCAAGCTGATGCACCGAAGGGACAACGCATTAAAAACCTTGAGGTATTCGATAGCAATCGTTGGTGCGAAATGGAAGACGAATCTTGGTATTGTGGCGCTTCTTCTGCATACACAATGAAAGGTAAAGAAGGCTATGAAGCACTGCTCAACATGAAGGGTGAAGGCTTTGTCAGCAACCTTTCTATGGCAGATTGTTTTATCGAGTTACTAACGGATGAACCAAACTGTCTGAACCGAGGTCACAAACTTTTCTCTCAGAGAAACCAGTAACGACTTTTGGTATCTTTTTTGCTCTCTTTCTCATGCACATGCGATTAAGAGGGAAGAGAGTATGTGGAAGAAAGATTGGGCTGATGCTGCGGTCGTCGTAGCATGGGTAGCAGTTTGGTCAACACTGGTTTATTTTGTACCGTTAACTGGTTTTTAAAGACCGACTATTCAACAAATGAGGGGCGCATGAGTGCTCCTTTTTTGTATCTGAACGGTTTCAAATTCATGACGTTGTAAATATTCTTCACAAAATACTTTATTGTTATCGATAACAATTTTTTTGTTGGAGATCCCGCAGTGCAGGCGTATGATGGCGGCGTTTGGGGAGTAGTTAGCGCAAGTTTATTTATCGTCATCTCGTTAAGCATCAGCTTATCCGGTAAATAAAGGTGTCACCTGATTCATCAAGTGATCACTTCAACGAGACCAACGCATTCATTGGCTGGCGGACACATGGGTAATGTGACTGCTGGTTTGTATTGTTTGCGGAAGGTCAGCCCGAATAATGTCCTTCCGCATGGGAGGAAGCATGTCTCTTATCGAAAATACCACCCAATTAACCCAGTCTGTTCCACTGCAAGAATCACTGACAATGTACGGTGTATTTGGCCTATTTACTTTAGTTTTAGTCGCTCTCGATATTTATCAGACTCGTGGCGGCGTTATTACTATGAAAAAGGCGATTGGTTGGAGCGTATTCTGGTTCTTATTAGCGTTTGTCTTTGCAGGCTCAATCTATTTCTTTTGGGATTATTACGCGCCTCATAGCGTTTATACCCATGAAAAAGCGACCATATCATTCTTAACCGGTTACTTGCTTGAGAAGTCGTTAAGTGTCGACAATCTATTTGTGTTTGCGATTATCTTTGCTCAATACAAGGTGCCAGAGCATTTGCGCCCACGTGCTCTATTGTGGGGTGTGATTGGTGCACTTGTTCTACGTGCAATTATGATTGCGGTCGGTGCTCAACTTCTTGCGCAATACCACTGGGTACTTTACCTATTTGCGGCGTTCCTCATCTGGACGGGTATTAAGCTGGCACGCGATAAAGGTGAAGAAGAAGAGGTGAACCCATATCCTGAGCAGTTCATTCGTAAGTTCTTACCAGTGACGGACGAATATCAAGGCAACCACCTGATCTTGAAACAAGCTGGTAAATGGGTCGCTACGCCAATGCTTATCGTTATTGGTGTGATTGCTGTAATGGACGTAATGTTCGCACTGGATTCGATCCCAGCAATCTTTGCGGTAACGCGTGAACCATTCCTAGTATTGGCGGCTAACGTGTTTGCTCTACTGGGCTTACGTTCTCTGTACTTTGTATTGCAGGCAATGTTGGACAAGTTTGTGTATCTAAAACCAGCGCTTTCAGTGATCATGATGTTCATTGGTGTGAAGATGCTATTGGTAGGTACCCAGTACGAAATTCCAACCGTTTGGTCTCTGACCTTCCTGGTGACAGTGATGACAACCGCGGTTATTGCTTCTATCTATAAGAACAGAGAAAGCGATAGTTCTAGCGTTAATATTACTAATCAAAACTCTTAAGTATTTTGTAAATTTGAAATCCTTAAAAAGATTGTTTAGTTAATTAAATGTTGCATATCAACTTGGGTTTACACACGTAAATCCAAGTTATTCAACTAAAGATCGGCTTTGTTGAATGGATATTCAGTTTGTTGGATTTTATATTCTTAAGGTTTGTAACGGGTTTGTTTTATAAGAAAAACTAATCTGAAAATCCAAATTTTGTCATTTTTTGCTCAAAGAAAAAATGACTAGTATATAACCAACAAAACAAATTACTGCTTTATAGAGAGGCAATCATGGCACAAGCAATGCAAATGACAAATGTAGCTTTACCAACCTCTATGGATAAGAAAACCTACTCGGTTAACTTCAAAGGATTGATTGCTCACTTACTGGATATTCTTTTCGTAGATAACTCAGCACCTCGCAGCTACTACGCTGAAGACTTATCTGCACACATTCAGAAAGACATCGGTATGTACCGTTAATCTGAGTGAAAAGCGAATTCGAAATGCCGGCTTAATCGTCGGCATTTTTGTATCTGCAATTTACACTTTCACTAAATCTACGCTTTCATCAAAGAGTGGAGCGGCTACCTTTATTCTTAAAGGGAGCGCTTCCAATCTGACAGGGCTTTGATGTGTTCTGGACCAATTCCGCAACATCCTCCCACAACGCTTGCTCCGCGTAGGTACCATTCTTGCGCGAAAGTCAGGTATTCCTCTGGTGTTAGTTCTCGCATCGATTGTAATGCGCTGTTGGCTTCATGGTTGGATTTGATAGCGGTGAAGTTGTTCGCGTACACCCCAACTTCAATATCAAGATTGTGCTGGTCTAAAACTGTTTTGGTATCGCTGACAGCTTTTGCCATCACTTCAGGTACCGAGCAGTTAAAGTAAATGCTGATGGAATGTTCGGTTTGCTTGCTCTGTGTAAGTTGCTCAATGGCTTGTGTAACGGTTTCCCCTGAACGCAACAGTGCGGTTTCCAATGAATCGTCGCTGAGGGAAAAGGCGTAAGCGGTAGGTTTGGCGCTAGTTGCAAAGACACGTTGCAAACACTTGAGCTCTTTTAGGCTACAGATGGTTTCGGCGATCCAAAGGTCAACATATTCTACTTGCGCTTCAAATAAAGTTTGGAAAATGGCTTCGCCTTGAATTGGTTCAAAGAGGTCAGGGCGGTAGCTACCGAATGCGGGAGGAATGCAACCTGCAACTCGAATAGGGGTGTCTGACTTATCAGCGCATTCACGCGCAATTTTGGCCGCAAAGCGTGCTAGCTTACTGCCTTGTTGATCGTAAAGTTCTTGACCAAGGTGGAAAGGTACACAGGCGTAGCTGTTCGCAATGATGATCTCTGCCCCCGCTTGGATAAAGTTGTCATGTGCTTGGTAAACGAATTCTGGTGATTCAATCAGAGCCTGTGCGCTCCAAAGCGGCTGAGAGAATGGGGCGCTCATGCGTTTAAGCTCTCGTCCCATGCCGCCATCAAGGATGGTTAACTTCTTCATACTACAATCCATCTTATTTTCTTCCTTTCCGAACCTTAATCGAAAATGCTTCAGAGCGAAAGCGTTGCGTCAGGCGGGTCAAAGGAAGGGAGAGGAAGACAAGAGGATGCAAAAACGAAAACGGGGTTCCAATTGGAACCCCGTTTAATCTCGAAAGTAATGTTGAGATTACTTCTTACGGCAGTATTCTGCGATCACGTACATTGACTGACCGCCGTTTGCCTTACCTGAAACAAGTTTAGGATCATCACCAAGGCTGATACCGCGAATAACAGAACCTTGTTTGATTACTTGGTTTGTACCTTTAACTGGTAGGTCTTTGATTACTGTTACGTCGTCACCTTTTTTAAGTTCAGTGCCGTTGCAGTCAACAGTTTTGTCGTCAGCAGACATACCTTTCATAGCCCAGTTCATTTGCTCTTCTTCCATGTACATCATGTCAAGAGGGTTAGTTAAACGGTGATTTTTCCATTTTAAAACAGTACCTTAAGGGTGTTCGTGATAGTTTTGGGGCTATTTTGGGGGGAATGTTCAAATTGATTTTAAACTCAACATGCTGTATAAAATACCAGTAATAACATGCTGTATAAAATACCAGTAATAACATGCATGTATATGATTTAGTTTGTCTATTTAACAGTGTACCATATGCGCCTAGTATTATAGTTCAGTTGTTAATAGGGAAAATATGATTACTTTTGAAGATTCGATTACTGTTCATTATGACGGTAAGGGAGACAAAATTGCCCGCCATTTGATGGATGGTGCCAAAGTAGCTAAAAGCATGACTGCAATGGTAACCGTCTATAATGAAGCTTTTAAAGAAGCTAACAGTATTTATAAGTCAGCGATTGAATCAACTGTATACGTTGAAGGGGCTGTTAAGGGTGGTTCAATCAAATGGTTGATGAAACTGTTTTCAACAGAAGCCGAATCTCAAACCGAACTTGGGGCTAGCTCCTCGATTCACGAAAGGGTCTTATCTTCAATCCGAGAGGTTGTTTTACTGATTAAAGAATTTGACCCAAGTACAACGGATTTAATGATTGTCGAGGGTACTGATTCTTATCAAGTGTCAGTAAACGGAAGAATGGTAGAAGTTACTGACCTAGCTTGTGCTATATTGGGCAACCATAAAATTCGAAGAGCGCTAGGTGATTTAGCTGATCCCTTGGACGACGATGAGCTAGATACCCTAACTATCTCAACAGACAATAACCTCTTCAGAGAGCTAAAAATCTCCTCAGACGATCGTATGAAATTCGTTACAAAAAAACAGCACACAAAGATTGTTGCGAGTGGAGAATTTGATGGTTTCTATTATATTGAGACGTTGACTTACTCTCCCGATGGAAAGTGGGTGTTAGTCAATAAGGATGACCCCAAAGATAAGGTGTCTGGCGTTATTACAGACACAACATTTTTGAAGCGCGTATCTGAAAACACAGAACGCTTCGCAAAGGATGATATTCTCGAGATACATGGTGAATGGTTCAAAGAAAAGAAAAAGATAACTGGAAAGCCGCGAACCACGTATATCATCACTGAAGTTAGAGACCATAAACCAGCGGGTAACAAGCAATGGGAACTTCAATATTAGTAATAGTAGCTGCAATCAGTCTATTACTCCTTATACTTTTCTGGCCTTTGATAAAGTTTCGTCTTAAGACTAGAAAAGTAAAGATGACTCTAAAGCAAAAAGATGGTGTCACAAAGACCCATATTTTGTATCTAGAGAAAGATGAGCCCCTATGGGGGGTTATTGAGCAATGTAAACAGCAAAAAGAGGGGGGAAACAATGGCTAACCCCCCTCAAGAACCCCAGAGAAATCTATCTGGCGGTGATCTCATTTTAGCTGGCTTCCTTGTTAGTATAGTTTCATCAGCTATTTTGATGTTATCAAATAGCTTCGTTGAAGATCATTGGATTCACTTTATCACCGATCAATCCATTTTTGCCCCATTGTGTAGCTTGCTGACAGCCACAATTACGTTTGTTATATCGGTAGTTAGATATAAGGTTTCATTGAAAAAATTTAAGATGGAATACAAAGATAAAGTAAACCTCTTAGATGAACTAATAAATCAGGCACCTGATGAAGATACAAAGTCTAAGCTCAAGGCCAAAAAGTCTGCCTACCTTCTGGCTTTGTCTGAAAGAGCAATCTCTTCAGAGGACATGAGTATTCTTAAAAATTAGTAGCGATAGCAACAACGATGGCAGAGCTCATAGAAAAGCCTCGTACTCGCGAGGCTTTTCTTTACTTACCAGAACATACTCCCCTCAACGCCTCCCAAGCATTTTCGCTTTCAGACGCATTTTGTTCTTCATCAACCTGGCGATCATCAAAATATAACAGTGCCCCATTTGCACCTAGTGTTATCGTTTGGTTGTTGATAGTGAAAATATGACCGTCAAAATTAATGACCATAACGTTATTAAATCTTATTTTATTAATGATGAATAAATAGATGTGAATAAGAGAAAATATGCGCCTGATCAAAAACAAACAAATTCAACAACCTTTACCTTGTTAAGTCAATGTAAATTAAATATTGTGCATTCGTTATCGCTGAATCGACCTTGTGTGAAGACATCTTTATAAAAAATGGGCTGTCAGAATCAGGTGACCAAGCCGAATATATGGATGTCTTCTATGCAATAAACAATGGTCCTTGGATACCAGTAGATAAGCTTGATAATAAAGGCCAATATTTTAGCGGTCTTTTTTACCATGAAGTTAAAGTATGGGATCGAAATAAAGGTGAAATCTTTGATCTTAAAGTAGGTGGCGTTGGGATGGGGTTTGGTGAAGCTGTCTCGATAAAATTCACACGTTGTTAAACATTAATTAAGAGAACCGAAATGAAAAGATTATTTTTATCGCTAAAAATACTAGTTTTATCATTCCTTGTATTACCAGGAGCACAGGCGTTCGAAGATTCAGAGCTGCCTCTTTTGCATCAACAGCTCTTAGGAAATTGGAAATTAGTACAAATCAATAATCAGCCGCCAATGTATCAATCTAACCTTCGTATCACTCAAGATAATATCTCTGGTAATACAGGTTGTAATAATTTCTTTGCGTCTATTGTTTGGTTAGACCAAGGTGTTTGGGAAGTTAGTCCAGTGCTCACTACGAGAAAAGGCTGTAAGAATCCTGACCTGCAAATGCAGGAGAGAAATGTCTTAAAGACTTTGGTGACAGGAGCAGGAATTGAATTTGATGAAGCTTCAGATCGATTGACGTTAGAGGTTGATGATCATTCGCTGACTTATCAAAAAGAGTCCTAGTATCACTTAGAGAAAGGTGAGCCCCTATGGGGGGGGGGGTATTGAGCAGTGTAAATAGCAGAGCTCATAGAAAAGCCTCGTACTCGCGAGGCTTTTCTCTACTTAGAACATACTCCCTTCAACGCCTCCCATGCCTTTTCGCTTTCAGAAGCATTTTTGTTCTTCATCCACTTGCCGTAGACACTAGCGATCATCAAAAAATTACTGTGTCCCATTTGCTGCGCTAGGTACGCAATGTTCACGTTTGCGTAGCTCAGCATCCACGAAGCATACGTGTGGCGCAGCTGGTAAACATTGCGGTAAGGAATGCCGGCACGAATACAAATATTCCTCCACATCTTATTAGGTGCCGTCTTACTAAAATAATCATAAGGCGTTTTAGCATTAAGGTTTTCAGTCGCCTTTGGGTTGAACACAAAGCGGATGTAATCTAAGCGAATCGTTTTATCGGCTAGCTCAACCTCATGCTCTTTTTGGGGATAGTTTGAGCTCAACTTCTTCTGCGCTTGCAAAGCCTCCAGTGCAGGAGGCATCAAATCGACAGTTCGTTCACGGTCCGTTTTTGGTGTTTTCAACCCGCGAGATTCAAATGTTGCTCTGCGAATCGTCAGTACCTTGTTCTCAAAATCTACATCCTCCCAGGCTAACCCACAAATCTCACCCGTTCTCAGGCCTGTGTAAGCGAGTAGGGTGATCATGTTTTTGTGTTGCTCTTGCATACAGGCATCAAGGGCTTTGTTTATCTCATCAATCGTGAATGGATTAATGTTACGTTCCGGTGTTTTAACACTTGGCATAAACTCCGCAAAGTTGCGATCGACAAACCCCATTTTATGCAGCCAGCCAAAGAACGTATTGATGGCACGAAAATATGTGTTCAATGTTCTCGCGCCACGCCCCTTAATGAGGAGAGCACGAAGCTCAGAAACCGATTCAGGGCTGAGTGTGCTACAGCTCCGGTTAGCTCCATACGCGTTCTTAGTAATCTTAAACAAAGAGACGTACTTCTTGTATGTTGATGAGCGTAAGTCAGCCTGTTTCAGTTGTAGGTATTTGTCGACCATTTCCCCAAACGTTCTAGATTGTGATTGCTCTGTCGCGTAAGGTGAATCAGGGAAGTGAGCCGCATAACGAAAAATACCGATCTTGATTTCATACATGATGGTCTCACGTTTTTGCGCGGCAAACCTGACGTTCTGCTTGGTGGGAGAAAGGCCAAGAGTTTCACGACGTCTTTTGCCTTTGTAAACAAAGTCGAGCCGTAAAGACTTACCATGGATCTCCACACCAGCAGGAAGTTTTACATTTTGGCTCGGTGCCATCGGTTCCATTCCTCAGTGTCTACCATCCATGTGCCGTTGATCTTACTCATTACAGTTGATGGGTAGATCCCCTCGTTGGCTTTCTCGCGCAGTGTTTTGGTGCTTAGCCCGATAAGATCAGATGCTTGTTTTAGAGTCACGATAGATATTTTTGCAAGTTTAGGGTTTTGTGGGCGAATCATACTTGAACCTCGCTTTAAGAAGGTGATTGAATGTAATCCCCTGAATTTCAGGGGAAGAACTAGCACTCATCCAAAAAGTTTTCGGGTTGACGAGTGATTTTAAGCTGTACTTGAATTCGGTCTTTCCCCGATAGCAATGTGCCTAATAGCACCTCATTATCGGGATGGTTGCCTTCAAACATTTCAACTAACAACTGCTCTATGTAATCGGGAGCCTCGGCTGCGACAATTTGTGCTTCACTCATTGTCATTTCCCTTGTTGGACAAAGTGTAAAGTCCATAAAAAATTACACAGACAAGTGCATAAACCGCAGCAGCCATCATGATTGAACTCCTTTTTCTGCCGGCATAATTCGCACTCGGTTTGTGGTGTGCCAGCACATGGCATCACCATAGAACAAACCACCTTCGCGTAACTTGGCGCATCCTCGTGGTAGCTGTTCACCACATTTACCGCAGCAACCCAAAGCACGCTCAATCTTTGGAATCTCGGCGTGAACACGATGAATAAGCGACTGCAAAGATTCAATTTGGGTGTAGGGCTCGCTTGGGTAAGCGAAAAACTGGCAAATATCATCAAGCTTTGTTGCTTCGTTAGGTGACAACGTCACTCTAATGTCGTTATTACCATTGGCCTTACGTTTGTCCCTTAGCCGTTTGGCTCGAATTGCCGCTTGTTTGCGCTTGCGTATATCACTCATTTCTTCACCTTACGCTTGCGAGACGCAGCGGTTTTTTTTATGGGAGCAAGTAACTGGCGAGCTTTGGCCAAACAGAAGTCGAAACACTTGCCACCGCGCCCACCGAAAGAGGCGGTGGTTCGGTAGGTTTCAATTGCGAAATCAGACGCACGATTTGCTTCGTGCCGTTCGTAGCCTTCACCAAGTAATATTTGATGAATGTTCTTATGGATAAACTCTTCTTGAGAGTTCCGATGTAGGGAAGTCTTCATTACACAAAGTTCCTTTGGTTTCTGGGTGAAACCTGGCAATCAGTCTAAGTACTTGAAATTGGTGGTCAGCCAGATATATACTGATTGCGAGGCTTGGTTATTACTTAAGTCTCATTGCACAAAGTAAGCCCTTATTGGTTTGGTCACCGATAGGGGTTTTCTCTTTTCTGAGCCTTTCAAAATCTCATTTCATTCAACTTACTGCTCAATTGGTCAGAGAGAGCGTTGAACTGGTGGATGGTTTGAGCGTCTTCTGTTCCTACGCTTACTTCCAAGTTTTTACACTTATCGCTTAGATTGATGAGCTGCGTTAGCTCGTCATAAAGCGGGTCACTTTTCGGCATATTGGCTAACAAGTGTTGAAAGCTCGTTCTATGCAATTGAATGGCTTTAGAGCCTTCCAGAGTTTTGTTCAGTGTTTCAAAGTTAAGCTGGTTCATATAATGACTCCTTTTTGCAACTTATGGTTATAATAACTTTTGGTTTTCATTTGTCAACAACCAATA
The DNA here is from genome assembly GCF_030248475.1 of Vibrio sp. D173a. NCBI lineage: Bacteria > Pseudomonadati > Pseudomonadota > Gammaproteobacteria > Vibrionales > Vibrionaceae > Vibrio > Vibrio sp. D173a. Next base: position 6,713 of record NZ_JAHGAH010000217.1, on the reverse strand, counting down.
GTTGCAATTAGGGTTAAAAAAATAGCCCGCTTATGCGAGCTATTTGTAACCAGTAACTTTTTGTGAACCCTATAAGTCCATGATGACTTGCTTTACATATCCAACAATACGACAGTTGCCATTGATCGGAATAGGGTCGTACTTAGGATTCAACGGCACTAAAAATTTCTGAGGGCCATCGATCTCTAACTTCTTGATTGTTGCTTCAGGTGAGTCGTTTAACGTCGCAACCACTATCTTACCGTTGTCTGGGCAGTTACAAGGTTCGACTACAACAATTGAGCCTGCAGGGATAGAAGGTGAACCATGAGGATTAGTCATTGAATTACCAGTGACTCTCATTGCAAACGCGTTATTTGAAGTGTTTGCTGCAACTGTTTGCCACTCGAATTCAGTATCCTGATCAATAAGAACAGTTTGCCAATTACCTGCCTGAACCTGGCTAAGGATAGGGATAGCCTTTAAGCCATCTGTATTAATGAATTGAGCGTTGGGAAGATGCTTTATTGCATGTTCGAAGAGCACTTGGTCCTGATTATCTCTAGCGGGCCCATTTGATTCCATAGGCGCGTAACCAAGCAGATGTTCAACGGATACCTCGAGGAGTGAAGCTATATCAGAGAGCTTTTTAGTATCAGGCACGGCTTCACCTACCAACCACTTTCTAATTCCAGCCGTTGATATTTTAAAAGGCAGTACCTTCTGCAAGTATGCTGAGCGTCCTCTTTGGGGAATCCCTGCCTGATCACATGCATCATTTAGCCGAAGCGTAAATTGCTGTTGCTTGTCCATTTTTTCAAACACCATCGCTAAAACTAACTAATGGTTATTTTACTCCTGTTGACTTCTTACTATCAGTTAGTATTTAATATTGAAACCAATAGTTGCAATTGAGATTCAAAATGAAACCAAATGTTGTAAATATAGTTCTCAACCAGTACTTCCAAGGAAGTTATAAAAACATGGGCCAGTTATTTGGTGTTTCTGCTCAAGCCGTCCGGAAGTGGGAGGTCGTGGGGGAGTTCCCTGCAAAAAATGGGCGAACTCAGCAGGCTCATGAACTTACAAACTTCAGTTATCAAATGCTGACACCAAGTGCTTTCAAATCACCACAGAGCTTTAAGACAAGATTAGCTCAATTTTTGAAGACAACCTGATCACCAACATTCTGGATAAACATCCAGTAAGGAATAACCATGCAACCGAGCTTAAAAAGCGTTATGCATCACGCTGTCGTCGCTTGGCGTAGCGATGCGACCAAAGAACAGATCGCAGAATACATCTCACGCTTCTATCACAAGATGAGGATCTACGAAGAGGAAGATTGCCAAAGGGAACACTTGCTCAAAGTGCCGTCGGCGTTGAACAACCCAAACAATACACAAAACCTGTTTCGATATGTGAGCAGAACAAGCACAGAGGCCAAAGCCAACATCATGGATTTGCTGCCCGCGATTATTGCAGCCATGCCTAAAGTGAGGGCTACTGCAGCGCTTAACCAATTCCTTAACCCGCTTGGGTATTCAGTTGCGGCAATTGGCTCGAACCAAACCATGGCCAACCGCGATCAACTGCTTGCGGATTTCAGTAAAGAATCATCAGAAGCGCTTCGCTCGATACTTTTGCTCAGTGAGCACGCCACGTCTGACCAACTGCGTGATGCTTACCGAGAGTTACAAGAGAGTGCCGGTTCCCACGAACCATTACTCAAATACCTAGAAACACTAATGGCGCAGAAAGGTTGACCACCTGTATGCAATTACTAAACACGCTAATCAGCAAAACAAGAGAACTTTGTGCAATGAGTCTTTCTTATCAAAACTACCACGGCCAAATGCTGTGGGTCGCAAACAACGGCAGTTGTCGTTATGTGGTATCACGCAACCAAGCGAAACAAATCCTACAAATCATGAAGGCGAGGGTGCAGTTATGAAAAACAAGTTAGCCGATCTTAATAACCACCTCTTTGCTCAAATTGAGCGCCTTTCTGATGAGGACATCACGGGCGACAAATTGAATGAAGAGATAAATCGATCCAAAGCCATTACCAGCGTATCAAAGCAAATCATCGATAACGCTTGCCTAGCACTCGATGCGCAGAAGTTTAGAACCGAGTTCGCAGGTAGAACGGTATTGCCAGAAATGATTGAGGATCGTAACCATGCCTAAAGGTCAATCGCATCCTTACACACAAGCGCAGCTCGCATTCTTGAAAGCAAATTGCACTATGGTGCGTCGCGAATTGGCAGAGGCTTTTAACCATCGCTTTAAAACCAATTTGACGCTCGCTGCCATCAACAGTTGTTGCAAACGCAATGGTTGGCTCACTGGCCGTGACGGTAGGATGAAAAAAGGGAACAGGCCTTGGAATACCGATACAAAAGGCTTGGTAAAACCCAACTCCGGTTGTTTTAAGCAAGGACAAAAGCCGAAGAACAGCAAGCCGTTGGGGCATGAACGTATTTGTTCTAAAGATGGGATCATTCTCGTCAAAGTCGCAGAGCAGGACCCGTACACAAAAGCCAAAACCCGATATCGGGCAAAGCATCAAATTGTCTGGGAAAACGCACATGGAAAGATACCCGAGAACCATGCCATTCGTTTCAAAGACGGCGATAAGCTGAACTGCGTGCTCGATAACCTCATCTGTGTTTCGTTGGCGGTAAACCTGCGCATGAATAAGAACCGCGTGCAGGAGCTGCCAACAGAGCTTAAGGCGACAGGGCATGCCATTGCAGAGCTCGAGGTCGCCGCATTCAATGCCAAGAGGAAAACCAGATGAGTATGATCCTCACCGCCCAAGCGATGCAGTTAAAAGTCGGCAATGCGACTCGTAAGCTTGTGTTGCTCAAGTTAGCCGACAACGCCAACGACAATGGCGTGTGTTGGCCATCTTATGAATACATCGCCGACATGTGCGAGATAGACCGTCGAACCGTGATGCGCCACATCAAAACACTGGAGGAAATGGGGTTTGTTTCCGTTCGTACCAGAAAGGGTGAAAAGGGCAATTCGACCAACATCTATCAGCTGAATTTGAGGGGTGACATTTTGTCACCCCCTAGTGACACAGGATCACGGGGGGTAGTGTCAGAGGATCACCCACCTAGTGATCCTATGTCACCCGGAATCAGTCATAGAACCAGTCAATTAGAACCTATAAAAAATAAACAAAAAGATTCGGGTGAAATTGAATCTTGTTTTAGCCGGCTTTGGGCGATGTTCCCAACCAAAAAATCCAAGAAGAACTCGCTAGCAAAATTCAAAAGCATCGTGAAAGCGCAAAGTGAACCTCCCGAGGTATTCACCGACATGCTTTGTCAGGACATCGAAGCCCGAGTGGCAAGCCGCCAGTTTGGTTTCGACAGGCTTCACCTAACGACCTACTTGAATCAAGAACGATGGAACGACGATCATGAAATCAATCAATCCAGTATTGCTCAATCAAGCCATGCAGCCACAGGCTCACAAGCAAACCGAGTGGAGCAGCACAACGCAGAGCTGCTCGCACGCTACGGACACACTGCCGCACCAAGTGGGCACCCAAACCTTGCACCTGAGTGTGGAGGATTGGATCCAAGCGAAGTTTGTGGAGGGCTACGGAGCGAAGTGGATTTACAAGGCGCTACCATCGACCTGGACACAAGCGATTTCTACAATGTCAGTGGCTGAGGTTCGCAGAGCTGTGAGCCAAGCCTTGCTAGAAGGGGATGCATGGCCGCCAAGCTTGCCCGAGTTCTTGGAGATGGGGCGGGAAGAGTTGATTGATACCGATGAAGCGTTCACCCGAATGCTACGCGGGGAACCAAAAGGGGATATCGAATATTGGGCGTCGCAAGAGGTCGGTTTTATGTGCCGTGGAAAGCTTAGTGAACGAGAGGCCAGAGCCAAGCACCGGAAAGTTTTGAAGAAGTACGCCAAAAAAGCCAAAGCAGGCTCGTTACCAGCAAGGAACAATCTGCGTTTGGCAGACAAAACGGACGTAAAGCCAATAAACGAGATAACAAGACCAGATCCAAATCGATTTGATAAGAACTCGGTATTTGCAAGAGTCGCAGCAATGGGAGCGAGGGCATAATGCAATTTGAAAAACTACTGGCAAAATTCAACGTGAAAGGGATTAACTATGAACCGTCGATAGGTGGCAAAGGGCTCATATCACAAGAAGAGCAATTGGCGATTGTAGGCCTAGCGTGGAAGGAATCACCTGTCGGATTTTTGGTGCTGTTTGTTGAATGCCTGCAAGACAAAGCAGCACTCAAGAATTTGTACCAAGCCACTTTGATTGAAGCGAACACCTTAATGGAGACATGGCGTGGACCGTACCCAGAAAAAGCGCTTCAAGCGCTGGTGTCTAGTGCTATTGCAGAAGCAACACAACAGTTTGGCCAAGTATGTCCAGAATGTAACGGCAGTGGTAAGTACATAGCAAAGAACCGAGCCAGAAGAACCTGTCCATGTTGCGATGGTGGCCGGATAGGCTGGACGCAAGAAACCCGCTTTGCATTCTTTTGCCAAACCTTGCCCGTGACCTTTTCACGTTTTAAAAAGTATGAAGCCATCCTTGATAAGTTAGTCAAACACTTGGTGGATAAACGTAGCGCTGCAGCCTTAGCGCTGCAGGGCAGGTATGAGCGAGAAGAAGCAGTCGCAAAAGAGTTAGAAGTTGTGGCATGACTCGAAAATGAATGTCTGACCTATATCAGAACCAGAGAAAAACCCGTTTAATAGACATGTAGACGTGACCTCTACATCGACACTTTCGCTTGTTGATTAACGGAAGCCCCCGGGCAGGGGGCTGATGTTTGTCCTATCAAACCAACTCACCTCCAAAGTCTCAAAAGCCATATCCTGCAAGTTTTACAAGCAGGTTAACCCAGCTATTAGCCGAAAATACAATTAGAAGTCAATATGCAGTCTGGTGTTTATGCAATATATTTATATTGTTGAAATTATTGTTATTTTATATTGATGTATGATAGTTATAACTGCACAATGCACGGATAGATGAAGGCTTAAAGCGGACTAATTAGCGTTATAGCTTTGGAGTAACAATGGCATTCAACTTAACAGAAGAACAATTAGTTAATACTGAGGTGGAGCTTGGTGCAAGGCTCCCTCATGATTATCGTGAATCGATGAAGACTGACAATGGTGGTGAGGCAACGACCGAAGAAGATGACTGGGAGCTTTACCCAATCAAGGACAACTCCGATCGAAAAAGGCTAACTCGTACTTGTAACCACATTATTGTAGAAACCAAGGCGTGTTTTGGTTTTGGCAACTTCCCTCATCATGCATTGGCTATTGCTAGTAACGGTCTTGGTGATCAAATGGTTTTCTTAAAAGAGTCAGAACAGTTCAAGCCCGAAGTTTATGTTTGGCTTCATGAAACCGGAGAGATTAAGTTGCTTGCAAGTTCATTTGCCAAATTAGAAAAGCTATAACAAATGTTCGCAGCGTCGCCTACTTAACGCGGCGTTGAGCTATTAAGGAGAATTTGATCTTGAAAACAGTTTGCGTAGCTCTAAGTATTTTGTTTATTTCATCGCTTGCATATGCAGCAGTCGTTCCTAGTTTTCAGGGGCATTATGAGCGGTATAACCATGATCAATTGGATACTGAGACTGCCTTTATTGACTTAACTAAGGTAGGTTCGAACAAATACGAACTATCAGGGACATCAGTCTGGGTAGGTGATTCTTCTTCTGGTCTTGTGAATTTTGGAGAAATCGACGGAGTTGTAACGCTAACGGGTAATCAAATAGACTATGATGTTGACGGCTGTACTCTCCAAATTGTATTAGAGCAAGATACCCTCGTAGTGAGCAAAGACTACGGTTGTGGCGGGCTAAATGTCACCTTCAATGGAACGTACGTGAGAACCTCAAATAGTCAATAGACTAACAATCTGTTTAAGAGTGATTCGCAACGCGTGGCATTTTGGTTTGAGTTAAGTTTAGTGATTACGGTGGTCTATTCAGTATCGTGGTCGCGTGCGTTACACCTTACCAGGGCGAAGGGCAATAGGAGTATATTTTGAACATTGGTGATATTGGATCGATCATTGAATGCTTTATATCGAAAGAGAGTGCACTAAACGATGTTAAGAACTTTTTTATTGCCAATAAAATAGAAGCATTCTCATTTCTGGCAGGCGTTGCCTCTTTAGCTACTGCTTTAATTGCAGCTCTATCAGGTGAAGCTAACATTTCTTACATATCGTTATTTGTTTTTTTTGCATTTCTTGTACTGTATTCATTGTCCTCATTCATTTCTATAGTTAGCTTCTTTGTGGGTGCAACAAAAGGAACTTTAAACGATATAAATGAAAGATATCGGTCGGCCTATATAACCGCGGAAGAAATTTCAACTTTCGGTGATGACAACATAGACTGCGTTAAGGCCATCTTTGAGGAGCGCATAAGGTTTTTAGAATCGAGGGTAGGTTTCCTTGTTGGAGTTGTAGATAAACTCGGTATTGTTCCAGCTATCATCATGCTCTACTTGGCATATGTTAAAACATCGGGCTCTGAAGAAATATTCAACTCATCACCTTTAATCATAGGCTTCGTTTCTGGAGTTTATTTAGGAGCAATTACAGCTCGTATTGTAATTGATGCTTTGCGAGACAAAATAGGGATCTTAGAGCTTTCGAAAAATATATCTCAAAAGCGCAAGGGGTTCAAATTGCCCTAACACATATGAGCCTT
>NZ_JAHGAH010000216.1:0-665 GCF_030248475.1 Vibrio sp. D173a | reverse complement strand
GGTTGCACACCTCGATAATCGCATCACGTTCTTGCTGTGAGAGTTTGTTAGCTGGTACAGGTCTTTTAAGCCCTGTTGTATTTTGATGGTGAGGGGGGCTAATTATATGGTCCGCCTCACTCTCAAGCCCTACGCTTAGAGTAGGCTCTCAGAACGAGGTGAACCATATGTCTACCATTCACATCTTAGGTATCGATTTAGGCAAGCACTGCTTTCATGCGGTTGGCAACAATCACACTGGCAAAGACTTTATTCTCCGTAAGTTTAGTCGCAGCAGAGCTGAGCTTATCCAACGTAACCGATGCCGAAGTGCTTCCCAACTTACTCAAGCAGATACGTTGTAAAATCATTGAGATATCAGCTGATGCCGCTTATGACACAAGGAGTTGCCATGATGCCATACGGATCAAGCGAGCGGTTCCGCTCATCCCACCAAGAGAAGGAGCAGCCTTCTGGGAACAAGGGCATCCTCGTAACTTAGCGGTAGGTTGCCAGAAGCTCTATGGCTCCAACAAGAAGTGGAAAAAGCGGTATGGCTATCATAAGCGCTCTCTATCAGAGACCGCAATGTACCGAGTAAAACAGCTGCTAGGTGGGAAATTCAGCCTGAGGAACTACAACGCTCAAGTTGGTGAGACTTACGCCATGATTAAAGCGCTGAACAA
>NZ_JAHGAH010000215.1:0-11895 GCF_030248475.1 Vibrio sp. D173a | reverse complement strand
AAATACGCATAAGCTGGCGTACGCTGCAATCCCACGATAAATAAAAGCTAAAAAGGATTGAATAAATGACTAACTCAGTTGGTATTCTTGAAGTCTGCAAATGCGGTGAATGCGGTCACAAAAACAAAGGTAAAACCATTGATTTATGGTCTCTTTGTGAGGTTTGCTGGAGTCACCTAGTGCCTGATGAAGAGCTAGAAGAATACGCATAAAATTTCAACTTTTTTAAAACACATATTTTGTGTAAGTAATGGGACGACGCAATCGTTAAGCAGTGTCTGCACCCCGCACCCTCCCCCCCTAGGGTCGTCCCTAAAAGAACCTCAAGGTATTGTTAGTGTTTGTGGTGACTGTACCACTTGGTTAACCCTTGAGGTTATGTGTCTTGATGGTGATTATTTGTAGTGGTTATTACCGCTTGGAAGTCACTAGGCGAGGTCTTAATTCGTAGTCAAATAGCCAACTTTAACTACCTCCAAATCAATTGAACCTGACGCAACAAACCCTTATGTAGTAAGGCTTTAAGGTCATTATTTGAGGTGACATTAAGGTATACACCTTGTGTTTACCCCTACATTGGTGTATATCCCTGACTTCTAATAACTGCTAAAGGGACTACAGACCACTTGAACAAGACAACAGAGACTAGACGTATCACTATAAGCTTAATCAACGGAGAAGATAAACGATACCAAATCAGAGAGACTGAGGGGGCTACACACGGAGAAAAGGTAAGCCAAGCCCAAGCATCTAAGAACCACATCAAAGCTATCATCAAAGCCCTTACGGATAACCCTAGACTACGCTTGCCAAACATAGAGGTAGTTGAAGACCCTAGTAACCCCAAACAGTACATAATTGTTGATGGTTTCCACAGATACAATGCGTATTCTTATATCTTCAAGCAGAGTAAAGGGAAACGTTACAAGCAAATAAAGGTCACAGTACACACACAAGGGGTCTCAGTAGAGCGTTACCTTTCTATCAATACAGAGCATCACGCACTATCACTTACAGCCAATCAACGCACAGAGCAGCAATGGTTAGAGTTCTTGTCTCTACAGACCACAGAGCCAACTTTGAGCATTAAGCAAACCTCCGAGCGTTTAGGTCTAGCCACATCAACCGTCAGCAACTGGCGTAAAGAGGTTAAGGAGTATAAAGATAAAGGCTTTTTTAATAGCAGAAGCGGTATAGCTCAAAGTCCTATAGGTTTTCCTTTCCTAGCAGCCTGTAGAGCAGCCATTAAAGAAGAAAGTAGTATCGGTAGTTATGAGGATAGAGAAACGCTCACAGAGAAGGATAAAGAGCTTTTAGAGGCAATCTTAAAACAGGCTCTCAAAGCTGATAACCCCGATAACCTAAAAGCATTTGTTGACCAGTTTTGGAGAGAGAACCCTAAGCACGTTCCTTATGATATGCCTGTGGCTGACCTTGATCCTACTGATGAGGATGACGGCTTTTAAGGTAGTTGAGGCTACCAAGTGGTTAAACTCAGTAGCCTCTGAGGGGCAAGCTAGATAGACTTCAATCAGTCATAAATTAGACTGTATTTCGAGATATAAAACGTGATACATTCCGTTCTACAAAACGTGTCACACCACAACCTAACTCTTTGTTTTTATTGGATTATATTTTGGGTCTGATGATTACATCATGCCGCCCATACCACCCATACCGCCCATACCACCCATGTCAGGCATACCTGCGCCGTCTTTTTGTGGTAGGTCAGTAACCATCGCTTCAGTTGTGATCATTAGACCTGCTACTGATGCTGCGAATTGTAGTGCGCTACGAGTTACTTTAGTTGGATCTAGGATACCCATCTCTAGCATGTCGCCGTATTCGCCTGTTGCTGCGTTGTAGCCGTAAGAACCTTCACCCGCTTTCACATTGTTCGCTACTACTGACTCTTCGTCACCTGCGTTCTTCGTGATTTGACGGATTGGTGCTTCCATTGCACGTAGTGCAACGCGGATACCAACGTTTTGCTCTTCGTTGTCGCCTTCTAGGTCAACAATCTTAGATGCCGCACGGATCAGCGCAACACCACCACCAGCAACAACGCCTTCTTCAACCGCTGCACGAGTCGCGTGTAGCGCGTCTTCTACGCGGTCTTTCTTCTCTTTCATTTCAACTTCAGTTGCTGCACCAACTTTGATTACTGCAACACCGCCTGCTAGCTTAGCAACGCGCTCTTGTAGTTTCTCTTTGTCGTAGTCTGAAGTTGCATCTTCGATTTGCTGACGGATTTGAGCAACACGACCTTGGATCATTGCTTCTTCACCCATGCCATCGATGATGGTTGTGTTTTCTTTTGTGATTGCAACGCGCTTCGCTTGACCTAGGTCTTCTAGTGCTACTTTTTCTAGCTCTAGACCTACTTCTTCAGAAATCACGATACCGCCCGTTAGGATAGCGATGTCTTGTAGCATTGCTTTACGACGGTCACCGAAACCAGGTGCTTTTACTGCTGCTACTTTAACGATGCCACGCATGTTGTTCACAACTAGTGTTGCTAGTGCTTCACCTTCTACGTCTTCAGCGATGATCAGTAGTGGGCGAGATGCTTTTGCTACTGCTTCTAGTGCTGGAAGAAGTTCACGGATGTTCGATACTTTCTTATCGATCAGAAGGATGAATGGGTTTTCTAGCTCAACGCTGCCTGCTTCTTGGTTGTTGATGAAGTAAGGAGATAGGTAACCGCGGTCGAACTGCATACCTTCTACTACGTCTAGCTCATCTTGTAGTGCTTGACCTTCTTCAACAGTGATAACACCGTCGCGGCCAACTTTTTCCATTGCTTCAGCAATGATGTTACCTACGCTTGAGTCAGAGTTCGCAGAGATAGTACCAACCTGTGCGATTGCTTTAGTGTCGTTACACTCAACAGATAGCTCTTTTAGTTGCTCAACCGCTGCGATAACTGCTTTGTCGATACCGCGCTTAAGGTCCATTGGGTTCATACCCGCTGCAACTGCTTTTAGACCTTCGTTTACGATTGCTTGCGCTAGTACGGTTGCTGTTGTTGTACCGTCACCCGCTGCGTCGTTTGCTTTAGACGCAACTTCTTTAACCATTTGTGCGCCCATGTTCTGGAATTTGTCTTCCAGTTCAATTTCACGCGCTACTGATACACCATCTTTAGTGATCGTTGGTGCACCAAAAGATTTGTCTAGAACTACGTTACGACCTTTAGGACCCAGTGTTACTTTTACTGCGTCAGCTAGAACGTTTACGCCTTCTAGCATTTTAACTCGTGCGTCATTACCAAATTTAACGTCTTTAGCAGCCATCTTTGATTTCCTTTCTAAATTCTGTTTTCGATTTCGTTTTTGAATCTGAGCAAAAAATTACTCAATGATTGCTATTACTCAACGATCGCCATGATGTCGTTTTCAGACATTACTAGCACTTCTTTACCGTCGATTTTTTCAGTCTTAGTGCCGTAGCCTTCAGCGAAGATAACGGTATCACCAACTTTAACGTCCAATGGTAGCACTGTGCCGTTTTCTAGGATGCGGCCTTTACCTACAGCTAGAACAACACCACGTGTCGATTTTTCCGCAGCAGAACCAGTTAGAACGATGCCACCCGCTGACTTTGATTCAACTTCTTTACGTTCTACGATAACTCGGTCATGTAATGGACGAATGTTCATCGGTCGTCTCTCCTGAAAGTTTCCATGTTTATTTGATAATTGCCCGCTCTGGGGCACGTGATCTGTATATAAGGGGCAAACCCAGCGATCCCAAGGGGTAGACGTGAATTTTTTGTGACTTAGTTAAAATAACCAGCAGCCAAGCAACGGTTTGCGCGCGAAATGCTCACTCGCCGAGGCAACGGCTTTCTTGTATCCTTGCACTTCCCTCACCAGATAGACGTCAAAAATGCTGGAAAAGAACAAGCCGGACAATCAGGCCCAAGACAAACATGGTTTGCTGACCGCGCCCATTCCCGACACATTACGCAAAATGACCATCCCGATGACGATGGGCATGATCGCGATTTTGATGTTTAACTTGGTCGATACCTTTTTCATCTCGCTATTGGGTACCGAAGCGCTGGCGGCGATCAGTTATACCTTCCCAGTGACCTTTGCAGTGAACTGCATCACCATGGGGATTGGGATGGGTCTGTCGACCAATATCGGCCGCTTGCTTGGCCAAGGGCAGTCTTCCCAAGCCGCTCGTTTTACCAGTCATGGCTTACTACTTGCCGTTGCTCTAGTCACTATCGCTTCGACATTGGGCTTCTTTACTATCGAACCTTTGTTTAGCTTCCTAGGCGCAAAAGAAGACTCCATCCCACTGATTGAGCAGTATATGCAGGTTTGGTATTTGACCATTCCTCTGTTAGTGATTCCAATGGCGGGCAACAGTGCCATTCGAGCCACAGGTGACACCAAAACTCCTGCGAAGATCATGATGCTCGCAGGGCTGATTAACGGCATTCTCGACCCTTTACTGATCTTTGGCTATGGCCCTTTCCCTGAGCTCGGCATTCAAGGCGCCGCGATTGCTAGTGCATTCAGTTGGTTTGGTGCGTTATGCGGTTCTTTCTATGTATTGATCAAACGCGAAAAACTGCTTGCCGCACCGCAATGGTCGCTCATCAAACAAGACTGGCAGCAAACACTTAAGATAGGCACACCCGCCGCCCTATCGAATGCCATGACGCCACTATCTGGGGCAATTCTGATGATGATACTTTCCAGTCACGGTACCGCAGCGGTGGCCGCTTATGGCGCGGCGCAGCGTATTGAGTCAATTTTGATTCTGGTGCTGATGTCCCTTACCTCTGCACTCACCCCGTTTATGGCGCAAAACTTTGGTGCCAATAACCCTGCAAGAGCATTCGCAGGCTGGTTCATCAGTATGCGCTTTGCGGTGGTGTTTCAAGGCTTTATCTTCTTGATGATGGTGCCTCTCAGTATTCCTCTCGCCGCGCTGTTCTCCCAAGAAACGGCAGTAAAAGACTTGCTGTGGCATTACCTTTTAGTCGTGCCATTTAGCTATGGTTTCCAAGGCATTGTGATGATGTTAGTCAGTGGCTATAACGCGATGCACAAACCGCTGCGAGCCTTCCAATGGAGCTTTATGCGCTTATTTGTCTTCACTTTGCCTGCGGCATGGATTGGCAGCCAACTGTACAGCATCGAAGGTTTATTTATTGGTATTGCACTGGGCAACATACTGGGTGGATTACTGGGTTATCTGTTCGCTCTACGTGAGCGTCGCTTAGCATTAACTGAACCATCAGGTTCTTAATCCAGAAACGCCAACCTAACTGAATGTTAGATAATAAAAAACCGCGGATGACCGCGGTTTTTTTTGATTTTGACTTTATCAAACTGGCTTAGAATAGCTCTTCAGCAACTTGGTATAGGTCGTTGCGTACTGGACGCTTCATGTTCTCGATTGCATCGATGATGTCGTGGTGAACCAGTTGCTCTTTCACGATACCAACACAACGGCCGCCGTGGCCTTCCATTAGTAGGTGAACGGCGTAGTTACCCATGCGAGATGCTAAAACACGGTCGAATGCTGTTGGACGACCACCACGCTGGATGTGACCAAGAACCGTTGCGCGAGTTTCACGACCAGTCGCCGCCTCAATCTCTTTCGCTAGTTCGTTTGCATCCATCATCAGTTCAGTTAGCGCGATGATTGCGTGTTTCTTACCTTTCGAGATGCCATCTTGGATGTTGCTGATTAGCTTCTCTTTATCTAGACCAGTTTCTGGAGTAATGATGTACTCACAGCCACCTGCGATTGCAGACATCAGAGTCAGGTCACCACAGTGACGACCCATGATTTCTACGATAGAAATACGCTGGTGAGAAGAAGACGTGTCGCGTAGACGGTCGATTGCATCGATAACTGTGTTTAGCGCTGTTAGGTAACCGATTGTGTAATCTGTACCTGCGATGTCGTTATCGATTGTGCCTGGTAGACCGATACATGGGTAACCCATTTCAGTCAGCTTCTTAGCACCCATGTAAGAACCGTCACCACCGATAACAACTAGTGCATCGATACCGTGTTTTTTCAGGTTCTCAATCGCTTGTTCGCGTACTTCCACTTCCTTAAATTCAGGGAAGCGAGCAGAGCCTAGGAATGTACCACCTTTGTTGATCACATCTGAAACGCTAGAACGATCTAGCTTCTCGATGCGGCCTTCGTATAGACCTAGGTAGCCATCGTAAACACCGTAAACTTCCAATCCCTCAGATAGTGCTGTACGAACTACGCCGCGTACTGCAGCGTTCATACCAGGTGCGTCACCGCCACTTGTTAAAACACCGATCTTCTTAATCATGCTCACCCTCGATCTTTGGCAATCAATTTATTTAATTTTCTTCTAGGCCCCTTGTTACCAAGCAACCTGCATAATCCAGAACTGTGCGTTATGTTACATTTCCTCTACAGGAATACCAATGAAAACACACTTTTTTATGTAACTTTTCTACTTATGTAAGAGTATTACAGTTTCTCTTTGCAACTTCGTTGATTCACATCAGGATCACGATTCTTAATAAGTAGTGATGGAAAGATAGCCAATAAGCGCCTGTTTGTCGTCAGACACCGTCTGATTTTTCGACCGCTACCAATCTTGCGCCTTCTGCTCTTTCTCTGGCCCAAACACAACCGACAATGGATCTTGGTGGATCAATACGTCCGCCTCAGGGAAAAGAGCCAGCAAATTGTCTTCTACTTTATCGGCAATATGATGTGCTTCGATCAAACGTAAATTGTCATCTAATTCTAGGTGTAACTGGATAAAACGCGTTGGACCAGACATACGCGTACGCAACTGATGCACACCTAATACCCCTTTCACTTTCAAGCACTCTGAGCGGATTTGTTCTAGTTCTTCATCAGGCAATTTTCTGTCTAACAAGGTCTGAATCGCTTCGCTGACCATCTTGAAAGCGCTGTACAAAATAAAGATACCAATACCAATCGCGAAAACAGCATCGGCTTGAGTGACACCAAAGTAGCTTAGCCCCAATGCCACCATTATGGCGCCATTCATATATAAGTCAGTTTGGTAATGCAGTGAGTCGGCGGCGATCGCCTGACTGCCCGTAACACGCACCACATGCTTTTGGAACATCACAAGTCCAAAGGTCACCACCATAGCGAATAGAGAGACGTAAACACCGAGCTCTGGGGCATTGAGTTCATGTGGACGGAAGAAGCGTTCGATACCATTAAGAATCAAGAACACGGCAGAACCCGAGATAAACATGGCTTGCGCCAAGGCCGCTAAAGACTCTGCTTTACCGTGACCAAATGTATGCTCTCTGTCGGCAGGTTGTAAGGAATAGCGCACCACAATAAGGTTTACTACCGATGCCGCGATATCCAGCATCGAGTCGATTAAGGATGCAAGTAGACTGACCGAGCCAGTGACCCACCAAGTGATGACTTTAACAATCAAAAGAAGTGTCGCGACAATAGTAGCCGTCCAAGCAGCCGTCGTGACTAAACGTGCGTATTGCTGTTTCATAATCAAATAGTTAACTCAAACCTTGTTTTGAGTATACCTTGAGAATCATGTAATGAGTATGAAATCGCCGAGAGCAAAAAGAGGCAGCACTCTGGCTACCTCTTTCATTTGATTTATTAGCAATTAGCTTTCATGGTGCTTCTTAGTAAGCTTTTTGAACTTCTCACCACACTCTTGATGACGTTCTTTCTGTAGCTCAACGTATTTTGTTTTTTGCTCAGGAGTCAGAACACTCAGCATTTGGTGCTTCTTCTCTAGCATCGCAACGCGTCGTTCTGTCTGTTTCTCAACCATCTCTTTCGCTAGGTCATTCGCTGCGGCTTCATCAAAGTTATCAGCCAATAGCAGTGCTTGAACCTTTTCGTGGTGCGCTTGACGCTCAGCCATACGTGCTTCTTTACCATCCGCGAATTTCGCTTTCATTGCCGCTTTGTTCGCTTGACGCATTTCTTTTAGTTGGTCTTTTTGTGCATCCGTTAGGTCTAGTTGACGCATAATGCCACGATCCATACCTTTACCGCAGTCTCCATGGCCACCTTTGTGGTCTTTACCGCCGAATGCGAATGCACTCGCTGTACCTAAAGTTAGAGGTAGAACAACAGCCGCTAGTACTAATTTCTTTGCAGTTTTCATAATGAGATTCCTTACACAGGTTAGTGATTCTTCTGAGCTGTTCTCACAGCGCTTGAGTGTAGAATACGACCTGCTAGGTAAAGCGACGTATAGAGAGCGTAAAGAATCGTAAAGAGTGCTTTTTACACTCATCTTTGCTCATCATTAGCATGTAATATTAAAGCGACCAGATTGATAAACAGGAACTGAAATGGCGAAGATTCTTTTGATTGATGACGACACCGAACTAACCAGCCTACTGAAAGAAGTGCTGGGCTTTGAAGGTTTTGACGTCACGGAAGCAAATGATGGCGAAGCTGGCCTAGCAGCGATAAATAGCGAGATCGATCTTATCTTGCTCGACGTCATGATGCCGAAACTCAATGGAATGGAAACTCTAAAGCGCCTGCGAGAAAACTGGGAAACGCCAGTCCTTATGCTAACGGCGAAAGGCGAAGAGATAGACCGCGTTATCGGCCTAGAGCTTGGCGCCGATGATTACCTACCTAAACCATTTAGTGACCGCGAATTGCTGGCACGCATCCGTGCGATTTTGCGTCGTACCAGCAGCACTCAAAAGAGCAGCAAAAACAGCGACTACATTGAGTACCAAGAAATCAAACTCTACCCGGGTAAGCAAGAAGCCTATTGCGACAATGCTTTAATGGACTTAACCACCACAGAGTTCGCCCTTCTAACCCACTTTGTGCAAAACCCAGGGCAAGTGTTGACCAAAGAAGCACTGAGTCTCGATGTACTTGGCAAGCGCCTTGCAGCCTTTGACCGCGCGATCGATATGCACGTGTCCAACCTACGGAAGAAACTGCCAGATCAGAGTAACGGTAAGCCACGCATTAAAACCCTACGAGGGCGCGGCTACATGTTGATTGAGGAGGATTAATGCGAGCACCACGCTTCAAACTACCGAAGATAAACAGCTTGTATGGACGCATCTTTGCCATCTTCTGGTTCACCATGTTTTTGGTTCTGATGGCTGTGCTGTCACTACCTCATCTTGATCCACGGAAAGCGCGCGACATTCCAAAAGAGCATTATCAACGTATGCTTGAAATACGTGACGGTATTGAGAAGAAGTATCGCAACCAAGATAACCTCGGCAAAATCTTATTTAGCCTTGAAGGACAACGACGCAGCAAGCATGATCCGCGTCCGCGCATCTTCTTTTCCGATCACGAAGGGAATGTGCTGAGCACCTCGAGCCACAAAGACTTTAAGCTTCGTGCACTGCAAAACTTTGTCACCAGCATTGAAGATCAATCACAGCCGAAACAAAAACTCTACGGTCGCTACATGATTGCAGGCCCTGTGCCGATCAACATCGCCAATTCTGACCTGTTGATGTACGTCGGCTTTAAATGGAATGAACCACCACCGATCATGCTGCGTCTGTTTGACCACCCATTGCAATTGCTCCTCGCCGTCATGTTGGTAAGTACACCACTATTGTTATGGTTAGCATGGGCATTGAGCCAACCAGCTCGAAGATTGGAAACCGCGGCACAGCGTGTGGCCAAAGGTGAGTTTGTTATCGACCCGAACCTAGAAAAAGGCACAACGGAGTTTCGCCAAGCGGGTACCAGCTTTAACCAAATGGTTGAAGCGGTGAATCAGATGATTTCTGGTCAGCAACGTTTACTTTCAGATATCTCACATGAGCTGCGATCACCTCTGACTCGTCTGCGCATGGCAAGTGCTTTAGCAACTCGTAAGCAAGGTGAAAGCCCAGAGCTAACTCGCATTGATACCGAAGCTCAGCGTTTAGAACAGATGATTGCTGAACTGCTTGAACTATCACGTATGCAAGTAAACAGTCATATGACGCGTGAGACTCAGCCAATTGCCAGTCTGTGGGAAGAGATCATCAAAGACGCGCAGTTCGAAGCCGAACAAATGGGTAAAAGCCTCAGCTACTCTGCCTTGCCTGATCGCAGTATCTCGGGGAACCCTAAACTGTTGATGAGCGCGGTAGAGAACATCATCCGCAACGCGATTTACTATGGTAAAGACGAAGTGAAGATCGACATTCAGGATTCATTTGACACTCTCAGCATTGTGGTCGATGACAATGGTGAAGGCGTTCCTGAAGAAGAGCTGGAAGCGATTTTCCGTCCTTTCTATCGGGTATCGACCGCGCGCGATCGCCACTCAGGAGGCACAGGCTTAGGCTTAACCATTACCGAAAGTGCTATCCGCCAGCACAGTGGCGTGATCATCGCAAGTCGCAGTCCATTGGATGGTTTACGTGTCACCATCACCCTGCCATTGATCGGCGCGGGCAAATAACCCCACAAAGATCAAAGTTGATAATGATTTTCATTAACATTAAAGTAAATCCTCCATTTAGGAGGATTTACAATGGCGCATATTTTCCCAGAGCTTCCATACCGCTACGACGCGTTAGAGCCGTACATCGATGCGAAAACCATGGAAGTTCACTACAGCAAACATCATAAGACTTATTACGATAAATTTATGGCTGCCATTCAAGGCAGTGATCTCGAGACTCAGACCCTCGATGACATCTTCGCTTGCATTTCTCGACACAGCCCGGCAATTCGCAACAACGGTGGCGGCTATTACAACCACATCATTTACTGGAACTGCATGTCACCCAATGGTGGCGGTGAACCTCAAGGTGCTCTAGCACAAGCCATCAACGATAAGTTTGGCAATTTCCAGACATTCAAAGACGAGTTCGCACAAGCAGCTATCAATACTTTTGGCTCTGGCTTCGCTTGGCTAATCGTAAAAGATAGTGAGATTCACATTACCTCCACCAGCAACCAAGACAACCCATTAATGGATGTAGCCGTCCAACAAGGTGAGCCTATCCTAGCATTGGATGTATGGGAGCACGCTTACTACATCAGCTACCAAAACCGTCGTCCTGAATACATCGACGCATGGTGGAATGTGGTCAACTGGCGAGCGGTAGAAGAGAGCTATGCTCGCGCATTAGGTTAACTCTCTTTCTCGAGCGGGCGACAAGGTTCACCGAAATGCTCTCTTCTATACCCAGTCATTGTGCTGAATCTCGCTTCTCATGGTGACTTGGGTATATACTGCTCGCCTGTTTTGACCAATCTAATTCAATACCATGTTTGATATCGCTCTATACGAACCAGAAATCGCGCCGAACACCGGCAACATCATTCGCCTGTGTGCTAACTGTGGTGCGAATCTCCACCTGATTGAGCCACTCGGTTTTGATCTAGAAGAGAAGAAAGTCCGCCGCGCAGGTTTGGATTACCACGATTTGGCTCGCGTGACGCGTCATAAAGATTATCAAGCATTCTTGGAATACTTAGAGAAAGAGAAACAAGGCAACTACCGCCTGTTTGCATGTACGACAAAGACCACAGGTCATCACGTCGATGCAAAATACCAAGAAGGCGATGTTTTGATGTTTGGTCCAGAAACACGTGGCCTGCCAACAGACGTAATTGATAGCCTGCCAATGGAGCAACGTATCCGTATTCCAATGATGCCAGACGCTCGTAGCCTAAACCTATCTAACGCTGTTGCTATCATTGCGTTTGAAGCGTGGCGTCAAATGGGTTTTGAAGGCGCAATGTAAGCGCAGCAAACTACAGATATCAAAAAGGGCGCTATATGCCTGTCTCTTGTATCCCTAACAGCGGTTGGCAGTTAGGGACGCAAAATTCTATGCAGCAGTGAGAGGTGTGTCAAGAAATATACGGATCTTTTTTGTTCAATTAGGACAATTAATCCGTAAAGCTCAATCGA
>NZ_JAHGAH010000214.1:0-31015 GCF_030248475.1 Vibrio sp. D173a | reverse complement strand
CAATGATCACGGGTATACTCGATGCGGTAGAGTGCGTCTTAAGTAGCTATCTTGGTTCTCCTCCCTAATCTACCCCGCATTTTGTGATATTCATTACGAAAATACTTTTCCGGCTAATAAATTCATTTTAACACCATGATTTTATGAGAAATATGAACTATTTTATGAGAAATATGAACTAATTGTTATACAACAATAAATAGCTAAAGCTAGGTAAATAATTATGAAATGGATTTTGTTCCTTGGAAGCCATACGTTATGTGTTTTGGCTGGTTTTTCTGCGGGTATTTACGCCCTACCTATTCTTATCCAACCGGACTCCCCGGATATTTCTGTTATCTCCAAATCTACTCAAGGTGTGTTGTACCAAGGGACTTTCGATCGTAATCGAATTGACAGTGATTTCTTGCACTGGGGTGAAGGCGAGATTTGGTTAACTGAGGACACCATTGCGTTTCAAGGTGAGCTAGCTCCTGGTCCGGATTATAGAGTGTATCTCTCTCCAACATTTGTTGAAACGGAAGCCGATTTCAATCGATTGAAGGCGCAAATGATTAATGTCGGTGACGTGAAAACATTTGACCGTTTTATGGTCACTTTTCCTCAAGATCTGCCTTTGGACAACTACACGACCGTTATTGTTTGGTGTGAAACATTTGGTGAGTTTATTACCTCCGCGAAGCTCGAATCTGTCGCAAAACTGAATCAGAACTGACTGTCAAAAAGTTTTAACGGATGTCGCATTAAAAATGACAGAAACGTGACAAAGCAAAATCCTCTATCGCCAATATCTCGGCGCTTTGTTTTTTACGCTATCGTTAGCTTTGTCATAAATAGATGAATAATTAATATTTTGTATGAGTTGGAAAAGTATTGTGCCAATTGTTCAACGTTATCTAGCCCTATTCTTACTGATGGTTTTATTTCCTGTTCAAGCTTTGGCGGCAGGTGAAATCGTTATATCTACCAGTCCCACTATTGGGTTACCTTATGAAAACGGTGCCGTCATTACGTATTCTGTTGAAGTAAAAAATACGACAGCGAGCACTATCAGTGATGTCTCCGTGACCAATGCGATTTGGGATGTAATGTCTGGTTCGAATAGAGCTTTCAGTAGTTTGACCATATCGGATTCTCATACATTAGGCACAGACCCTGGCTCTTATACTTCAAGTGACAGTAACCTCAGTGTTACTGTAGCGAACTTACTGCCATTTGGTCGTATTACCTATCAAATAGAAGCAAGGGTTTCTGACGATGCGGCGGAGAGCATTACGCTGGGCGGTACCGAAGTAAAAGGGACGGTTTCTGGCACAGAAACCACGTTTACCAATACTGATACCGTTATCTTCGAACCTGCTGAATATAATTATACTCTCGATGCTTTTGTATCCCCGGAGGAATATAACGTCGGTGGCACGCTCACTTACTCTTTAACCGCAACCAACAATGGCAGTTATGCTGTTAAAGGTTTAGATATTGAGCAAGACTTTGCGTCTCTCGTAGGACAAAAGCTCGATGGTTCGACAGGGAATGCATTTAGTAACGTTACGATCAGCGCGGTAGCTTCGTCTGGCAGTGATGCGGGTACGTTTGTGACTACTGGCGATTTATCTGTCACTGACGCGGAGATCTCTGTAGGTGGCTACATCACTTACACTATCACCGCGACGGTTGCATCCGATCTGCTCTCCAACAACGATACTCAAGCGACTTCCACTACTCGTGCCGGAAATGTCGACAGTAATGCGCTTTCTACCCCTCCGGCAGATCCTGATATCGAACTCGAGCATACAATCAACTCAACGTCGCCATATTTGATTAATGGTGAGGTCGATTTTGAGTTGAAGGTGACGAACAACGGTGGCGCAATTGCTCATAATTACCACGTAAAACAGAATATTAACGATTTAGTTAGTAGTAATGGTCTCGCCAACAACTTATCTCCTTCATACAACAACACCGATGTAGATGGGAATCCATTTGCTACTTGGAGGATCACGGTTTCAGGCATCGGCAGTAACTCACTCTCAGATTACCAAGGTAGCCCACAAACGGATGTGGGTTTCGACGATACCGTTTCTATCTACCCAGGTGAGTCAATCACCTATCAAATTAAAGCAACTTTAACCTCGATTACCATCGGCACTTTGCAAGGTTTTATGGCTTCAGTCACGGATGAATCAGGTTCATTGGTACAAAACTCGACAATCTCCAGCACGGTTGATACAGAAAAAGTGTTAACCGTAACGGACTCAGATATTTCAATTACGAAGACCACATCAGCGTCTGAATATGTACCTGGTGGAGAAATTGAGTATGAAATTACTGTCACCAATGGCTCTTCAAAGTACTTCGCGAACAACCTTCTGGTCCAAGATAACTTAACATGTGTGATTACTGAGCAAGCGGGTGGTGCTGGGGATGGCCAGGCTTTTGAAAAGTGGAAAGTAGACGTCATTTCTGGTGAGGACTCGATAGGTTCGGATCCGGGATCTTTTAGCTATGGAACTTGGATGTCCAGTCCGCTTTCGCTTACGCCAGATATCGCGCCGGGTAAAACCATCAGATACAAACTGACGGCCAAAACGAATGATACTAGCACGGGCTTAATTCTTGATAACAACCCAAGTTGTTCTAACGATAATGTCACAGAAGAGGGATCGGGTGTTCAAACCCCAGACGATAACTTACGTGCAAGTAAAGATGTCGACAGCCGTTTCTACTCTTCAGGGCAGGCGCTGACTTACACCATCACAGTGACCAACGATGGCGATGGTTTTGCAAACCACGTTCAGGTTTTAGATGACCTCCATTCAGTAACAACAAAAGACATTTATGGCGGTGATATCGAAGCATACTCGGATTGGAAGATTACGGCTGCGGCTTTTAAAGATGATGGCACTGCTGCGACCGCTTCTGATACCGATATCTCGGGTGAAGTGAATTATCCTAATAATTTGAATGTTATCGCGACACTTGAGCCTCATTCTTATATCGAATACACCATAGTTGCAAAGACAGATCCTCTTGCAAATGGCCACATTTCTAATGAAGTGACAGTGGATGGCTCTGTTTATGCTGACCGCGGCTCCGACCCGCGTGACTTTGCCATCGAGCTTAATAAGCGCGTTAAGACCAATACCGATAAAGGTTTCCATGGTGATCAAACCGCGTACTCTAAGCTTGATACTGAGGTGACTTACCAAATCAGCCTTAAAAACGACAAAGAAAACGGTTTTGCGACAAACGTTGCGGTGAAAGATGTATTATCAACGATTACTGCGGGCGTTTTAGAGCCGGATGGAAAAACGAAAGCGGTATTCAAATCTTGGACGATCAGCGCCGAGATTATCTCTGATGATTCTATACTCAACGGGAATCCAGCTTATACATATGTCGGCACGTTCGCTGATAATACAGACTTACATACCAACGCTCAGATCCCACCAAACGTTGAAGTGCTGTACACGATCGTTGCGCAAATCGACCGAACTAACGAAGATGAAATCCTGTTTACTCGGTTTGATAATACTGCGGAAATAAAAACACCAGACTCAAGCATTCAGAACTCAGCTTCTGACACGGTCGTGGTTTATCCTCACGACCCGAAAGTGATTGTTGCTAAGACCACGCCCGATAATGCGTTTGTTCCAGGTCAATGGGTGAGCTTCAATGTCACAATTTTGAACACGGGCCCAGGTTATGCCAACGAAGTGCATGTGACAGACGATATTATCGGCCTAAATGCATTCTCAGAATGGACAATTACAGCGTCTACTGACTCGAATAACTCTCCTTTTAAAACGGGTAGTTATGAAGGCGAAAAATCTGGCTTCCCAAATGATGGCAACATCAATAGCTACATTGATCTAGATCCTCGAATCAATGGAGCAGAAGGTGCTGTTGTTTATACCATTAGCGGTAAAGTTAAAGACGACTATGTTGAAGATGAAATCTCTAATACGGCAGAGATATATGATCCTTCAACCAATCTAAATCAATCATCCTCTGCACAAATTGGTAGTAAGACGGGGGATTCACTCAACGTTTCAATTTTGAAGAACGCCGATAAAGTCCGCTTTATCCCTGGCGATGATGTGACCTATGAAATTCGTGTCCTAAACAACGGTGCTAACCCAGAAGTTGGTCTAAAAGTTGTCGATTTATTGAATGAAATTCGATCGGTCCTCGCTAACAAAAAAGATAACCACTACGCAGACTACCCAAACCAGAAGCCATTTGAATACTGGCAGTTTGATTACGATGATGGCGCTGGTTTCCAGCCAAAAACGAATGATGATTTCATCTACCCACCGGGTGACGCGTCTAACACAATGACACTTGAGGCTGGCGAACTTCGTACTTTCCGAATCAAAGCGCGAGTTAAAGATAATGTCATCGGTTCTCAAGACTCAATGGGGAACCTGAACAACAAAATTGAAAATGATGCTTATGTGTATCGTGACTTTGGTCAAGTGACCGAAGGGTCTCACGTGTCCCACCATGAGATGGAGCGTGCGTACAACGGCGGCGATGTCGTTAGAAAGTTACTGGTTAACGGTGTGGAATCCAACTTCTATTCACCGGGTGATACGCTTACCTACCAAGTTACTATCTCCTCGCAAACGGGGTACGTGAATGACCACGGTGTAAACGAAAACATCACAGGTGTAACGACTCAGCTTCTTGATGGTACCACTGCAACCCCGTTTTCAGCAGGCTTTAGCGTTGATGTCAGCAAAGACGATACTAACGGCGGAAATGGTACGACAGATGGCGCCTTGGACGGCACGGTTGCAGACAACCAAAACATTACGACCACAATCGATGTAGCAGGTGGCGACTCCGTTACCTATCAGGTTGAGGGGGTAGCCCGTGAAGATGCGGTCGGTACGATTACGATTGGCGGCATTACTGTCGTTCCAAATAGCTACCACCTTTCGTTTGGTAAAACCGTTGACCAAGTAAGCTATGAGCCAGGGGAACCGCTCGTTTACCGCTTAACAATTGAAAACGATGGTAAAGGTAACGCTTATAACATTCCGGTGATTGATCGACTGTCTGAGATTAAAGTTGACCTTATTGATGGAACTAATGATAAGGCATTTGATTCAGGTTGGACGGTGGCGCCACGCATTGTAAGTGGCAGCAGTAAAGCGATTTTAGATCTCGATGGCAAAATTGCGGATAACGTCGATATCGATACCCACGCCTCCATCCCAACGGGGACCAAGATTGAGTATGTCGTGACTGCAAAAGTCAATGATAACGCAGTGGGCAACATTCTGAACTTACTAACGGTTGATGGCGATACGGTCAGTGCGGAGACCAAAGCCTCTGCAGAGAAGTACGACTTCTCTAAACATGTCACCAAAATCTACGATCAGGATGGCACAACCGAGTTAAGCGGTGGGTACACGCCTGGTGGTTACATCGAATACGAAATCTTATTGAAGAACCTGAACAATGTTCACATCAAGCAGATGCCAATTAAAGATGAAATCAGCAAAATTAAAACTGACTATTTTGGCGGTGTTAAAGGGCGTGCATTTGATTCATGGACGATAACGACCAGCGTCGATGCTAGTACGATCAGCAATGCCGGTAAAGTCGTCAACAATGCTGACATTGATACTAGCTTCGATCTTGCAGCAAACGAGTTTGTTGCTGGTGGCACCTTTGTTAAATACACCATTAAAGCGAAGATCAGCGAGCAAGCAGTAGGGCAAATCCTGAACGTTGCGGTCGTTGATAACAACCATAACTTACCATCCGAGCCAGTGAGTATGCTGCCAGCAAGTATCTCTAAAACGCATAAAGCGTATACAGATACAACGCTTGCTACACACAAGACCACATACAACCATACGACTGACAGCGAGAAGATCGTCTACCACCTGCGGATTGAGAACAATGGTAAGGGCTTGGAGTACAACAAATCACTGAAAGAGCTGTTCTCTAATGTCAGAGTGCGTGTCGCGCAAAACGCCGCGGGCGAATCGGATTCTCAAACTCTGCCAGCATTTGGTCAGTATGGATGGACAGTTACCGCAACAACTTCTGGCGAAGCGACCACGTTGATTGATGGATATACTGGTGGTCCAAATACGGACATTGATATCTCTACGCTGTCGATTGCGCCTGGTGGTTGGATTGACTTTGTGATGGAGTCACAGATCCGCCAAGACGCTCTTGACCAAATTGTTGCGACAGCAAAATACAATGGCAGCAATTTTCATTCAGCAAAAGTAACGCCAGAGGGTAGCAACCTTTCAGTCAGTAAAGAAATTGTCTCTATTGATGGAAAATCTTATGTATCCGGTGACACCTACAAACCTGAAGATGAGGTGATCTATAAGTTCACCGTGACCAATACGGAGCCTGTGTGGCGAGATCAAACGGTTATTCAAGATATCGTTTCTAATGTTCGTGTTGAGGTAATTGGCGGTACAACTAAGTCTGCATTTTCTGAGACGAACATTTCACATGTTTTCACTTCTACGGGTACGATAGGAACGCAGGACACCTACGTTGAACCTTACGATGCGACAGACGATCTTGACCTACTCGTTGATATTGCTCCAGAAGAAGTTATTGAGTTTACGGTTACAGGTAAGGTTCGCC
This sequence comes from Vibrio sp. D173a, assembly GCF_030248475.1. Lineage (NCBI taxonomy): Bacteria > Pseudomonadati > Pseudomonadota > Gammaproteobacteria > Vibrionales > Vibrionaceae > Vibrio > Vibrio sp. D173a. The sequence continues at coordinate 24,388 of NZ_JAHGAH010000214.1, read as the reverse complement.
CAGATGCGCTAGGTGATATTGATGGCAACACGGGTAAAGCGGGCAATCACAGTGATACAACAGATGTCATTCCGCCAGGAGTGCCAGTATTGGACTTTGAAAAAGCAGTTCTGAATACAACCGCAGACAGTGGTACATGTACCTTCCCATCAACGACTGGCACAGACTGTAACTACAACCCGAACGGTCAAGTTCAATACCAAGTTAGCGTGACCAACGTGGGTGAGAGTATTACTAATGGCGCGACGATTGTTGATGAACTGAACAGCATTGATACATCCGATGGTAAGCCTGCGTTCAAAGATTACGGCGTTGCGATCGTGAGTGCACCGGATGCAGAACGATTCTCAATTACGGGTAACTACCAAGGAACCGTACCACTGAATGCTGCGTTCGATTTGATGCCAGGCGACACCGTTGTGTTTGAAATTGACGGTACAGTAGCAGCGGATGCGACGGGGACGATTACCAACGTGGCTAAAGTCAATGGTGTTGATAGTAACGCCGTCGTTTTAGACCCTGGTACGTCGAGCCTTATCGCACAAAAATCAACAGATACACCAACCTACACGCCGGGTTCTGAAATCCACTATCAAATGCGTGTTCGTAACGAGACGGCAAATAATGAGCTGATTGATATCCGAGACATTATTTCTGACTACAAAGTTGAAGTGGCTGATGGCTCTGAGCAAGTTGCTCTGAAGGATTGGACAGTCAGTGCTCAAGTGATTACTGATGGCAACCCTGCTTATACAGACATCAGTAATCTTAATTCTATTGCTCCAAACACAGATATTGATGTGACCGTTCAGATGGGCGGGAAAGCCGCAGATGATACTTACACGGAAATCTTAATCACAGTTGAGGGCCACGTTCGTGATGATGCGGTTGGTGAGTTTACAAACCAACTACAAGGCAAACTGAACTCAGGAACCAATTACTTTACCTACAACCTCAAAGAAAAAGTCATTGTTCCAGAGCCAGGAAGTCTCGAAGTAACCAAGGTCACCTCAATCACTCCTGCGATTTACCATCCTGGCGATACCATTGGCTTCGATATTGAAGTGAAAAATATTGGTACAGGTTATGCGACCGACGTTGTGATTTCAGATCTTTGGAAGACGATTCGTGCTGAGAAAGCAGGTGCGACATTACCTGTGCGTGCGTTTGATTCTTGGTCTGCAACATCAGTGAGTGTTGATGGTATAGATCCAACGTTTACTCAACCAATCGCGGGCTCTGAGGTGACTGGTGACAATGGTTATCAGATTCGCTACAACATCCATCCAGACCACACAGTGAAACTTCATGTTGAAGGTGTTGTAAAAGCGGACCTTGTTGGCGCTATCACCAACGTAGTGGAAGTGAGCGATTCAAGCGGTTCACAAACAGCGGCTGCGACCTATAAGGCGGCTACTGCTGATTTGACCGTCGAGAAGATGGTCGATAAGAGCCAATATGAATCAGGCGATACGCTGACTTATACCATCAAGATTGAGAACACCACAGCCAACTGGGCGAATGACGTTCAAGTCAAAGATTTTGTAAACGATATCACCTCGACCAGTATTACTGACGCGACAGTAAAAGCGTTTGAATCTGGCACCATCTTCTTCAATGCATCTTCACAAACGGGAGAAACCAAGTTCCCGTCGGCGACGGGGGAGTTCATAGACGGCAGTTTGGATATTGGTCCAAATGACGTTGTGACTCTGAGCGTAGAAGGGGAGCTAGATCCTGAAGTGGTAGGAGATGTCACCAACCAAGTTGCGGTGGATTATAACGGTACGACCAAGACAGCCGAAGTCACCAGTACGGCAAAGATCCCAGATTTAACCTTCACCAAAGAGCCAATGGTAGAGTTTTACAGCCCTAACCAAGCGGCGGGTTACATCCTGAAAATTGTCAACGAAGGCAACAGCTACGCGAATGACATCAACCTAAGAGATGAAATTGGTGCGCTTACCGTGAACACCATTGATGGTTCGGCGAACCAAGCCTTTCTACAATGGGCGGTTCAGTATGTTACGGGCAGTTCACTGACCACAGTCGATGCTAACTCGTTCATTGTCGACAAGGATATCGGTTACAACATCGACCTCGCACCTAACGACACCATCACCCTTTACGTTATTGGCTTAGTCAATACGGAAGCGACGGGCGACATTGTTAACACCGCAACGTTGAATCACAACAGTAAAGACGTAACGGCAACAGCAACCTTGAAACCGCGTCCGGGCGATATCGTTCTAGAGAAAACGACCGACGAGCGTTATTACCAGCCGGGGCAGTTCTCTACATTTCGTATCAAAGTGACCAACAATGGTTCCGGTTTTGCGGCAGATGTAAAAGTCGACGACATCATTTCGTCACTTGAAGTGGAAACCTCTGGTGGTGCAATGGAGCCAGCGTTAAATGATTGGACGATTGTTACGAGCAAGGGTGACCCGCGCACTGACATTGAAACGGTGCCGGGGCCAAATGGTGATATTTCTACCAACCTTGATATCGCACCAGGCGACACGGTTGAATTTGCCATCACAGGTACGGTGAACAGTAGCGCGGTTGCAAACATCGTGAATACCGCAACGGCAGAGTTTGGTGGAGCAACCCTCGATGCAACCGCAACGCTAGAAAGCTTACCTGAAGAAGTTTGGATTGAGAAAACCGCAGAGTCACCAAACTATATTCCGGGTGAGGAAGCGGTGTTCCATGTTCGTGTTTACAACGGCACCGATGGTTTCGATAACGACATCGAACTGGGTGACATCCTATCGGGCATCAAAGCGACCAACATCTACGGTGTTAATGAGCGAGCGTTTGAAAGTTGGACGATTAAAACGACCAACACGGACAGTCGTACCACGATCACACCAATGCCTATCGATAATCAAGACATTCGCTCAGTGATCGATATTGCGCCTCACGATATTGTTGAGTTCACCATTACAGTGAAAACAAACCCATTAGCAGCGAGTGAAATCACCAACACGGCTATTGCGGACTTGAATGGCACTGTGCAGCAATCGAGCGCGACCATTCAACCTCAGTCGCAAGGTATCTCAATCGAGAAAACGGCGGACACCGAGTATTACATTCCGGGCAAAGAAGCCACCTTTCGCGTCAAAGTGAAGAACGAGGGAACCGTTCCGGCAACTGGCGTAGAAGCGAAAGATGCCATCAGTGACTTAGAAGTGTTTCGTTTGGATGGAACCATAGTAAAAGCGTTCGACTCTTGGCGTATCGAAGTCAATAAGGGCAGTTCAGATACTGATATCACTAACATTCCGAGTGTAAATACGAACATTGATTCAACGCTGACGATTGCAGCGAATGATGAAGTGGAGTTCGTCATCACTGGTTTGGTGAATCAATACGCAACGGGCGAGATTGAGAACACGGCAAGTGCGTTGTTCCGTGGTGAAACACAAGAAGCAAGCGCGATGCTATTAGCGATGCCAGAGTCGGTCAAGCTAGAGAAGACCGTTGATGATGAGTACTACCGTCCGGGTGAAAACGTCACTTACCACGTGGTGTTAAGTAATGAATCTGGCTCGTTTACCGAAGAGATAGTGCTTAAAGATCTTATCTCAGAGTTGAAGGTGAATACGATTCATGACACCGAAGCGCCAGCGTTTACCAGTTGGAGCATGACAAGCTCATACAGTGACGATCGCACCATCGTCTTGCCACAAATTCAGGGCGACAATCTGGACGTGAATAGCCGTGTGATTATTGCGCCAAACGATAAGTTGGACATTGAAATCACAGGTGTCGTCAACGCGGATGCGATGGGAGAAATCACCAACCACGCGTATGCCTTCGATAAGTCAGAAAGCGATGTTCTGGCGGATGACTTCGCAACTATTAAACCATTGCCGATCATTTTGTCGGTGACCAAGGTGGCAGATAAAGCGGAATACACCAACGACGACGATGAAATTACCTTCACAATGACGGCGACCAACCGAGGCTCTGCGGATGCAGAAAGTGTCAACCTGTTGGATGAAATCGACAAGCTTATTGGTAACAACGGCAATCCATTGTTCACTACATGGAAAGCGACCATCACTGAGCTTAAGTCTGGTGTGGTGGTTTCTTTCGATTCAGATAGCAACGTCGATTCAAACCACACGATGAAGGCGTACCAAGGTAATGAATACGAAATCGTAGTGACGGGTGAAATCAACCAAGGCATTGATGACAACTTTACGAACGTCTTTACCGCGAAAGCATCGACAGGTGAAGTCGCGTCCGCCAACGTCACGATTAAGGTGAAGAAGCAAGCTTACAACGAAGGCATGCTGAAAGTGACCAAGGTAGCGAGCAAGTCAGAGGCAAGCGTCGGTGAAGTTGTCGAATACGAAGTCGTGATTACCAATGAAAACGACAACCCATTCAAGGGTTTACGTTTGGTTGACCGCTATCCGGGTGGCTTTATTTACATCCCAGACTCGACCGAGATGGTTAACAGTGGTCCTGATGGCGTATTTGATACCTCAGATGATATTCAAATCACCGTAGAACCAACGAAGACCAATCAACTTTTCTTCGAAGTTGGCGACATGAATATTTACGGCAAGGGCGATTCGAAAACCGCTGATGCTGTTCGTATCCGTTACCTAATGCGTGTAAGCGTTGGTGCTACCTTTGGCGTTTACACCAACACAGCATGGGCCGAAGCGCCACCGGCAGAAAGCTTCTCGGCACAAAACACCACGACCAACTACGTTGTGAAGTCTAACCTCGCCAGTGCAACGGTTGAGGTCATGCCAGACAAGGTATTCGACACCGCTTCGATCATCGGCAAGGTGTTCGAAGATCACAACGGTGACGGTTTCCAAGCAGACGCAACGGCAGATGACATTTACATTGATGTAGACCTTGCCGCGGGCGATTACGTACCGGGCTCAACCTTTATTACTCAAGATGGTGTTGAAACCCAACTTAAAGATGTGAAGGTGAAACACAAAGGCCAAGACGTTGTTATGTCTAGTGTGGGCAAAGGCTATGAAGTCGATGAGCTGTTCGGCCTGTCTCGTAACCGTACCCTCGAACACAGCAACAAAGTGGTGTTCCAGTTTAATACTCGAACTCGCCAAGGTTTCCCTTTCAAGGTGACGACGGATAACGGCACGCACATTGAGTTCGATAAGCAAGGTAACGCGATTACCAAGCACAAAGGAGATAAGAAAAAAGGTCTGTCGGCAGAGAACATCGACGTGGTGAGAAACCTCTACCGTGATGGGGATATGTACCTATGGGAAATCATCGTAGAGAACAAAGGGCTTTACGAAGACGGTATCCCAGGCGCTCGACTGTTAACGGTCGAAGGCATCATTATCGAGACAGACCAATATGGTCGATACCACGTTCCAGATCAGTGGGTGTTGAATAAAAAAGGTAAGCAGTTCTTGGTCAAAGTCGATACAGACTCGCTACCGACAGGCATGACGGTAGTCAGTGAGAACCCGAAAGTACGCCGAATCACACCAAACAAACTGACGAAATTTAACTTCAGTATTCAAAGCAGTGGGGATGATTAACCGTTCGCAGTACAGACGCAGGCTGGGCCCGTCCCAGCCAACCACTCAAGCGGTTAAGCAGGATTATTATGATTAGATTTAGACAATCAAAACTGACAATGTGTATCGCGGCTGCGTTGCCGATACTTTCGTACGCGAAAGACACCAGCCAATTGGAGAAACTTGACAGTGACTCACTGGGTATTGAAGTAAAAGCTCACGAACAAACGGATAACTCACGTATCTACCTAGACCAAGGTGCAATTTGGGTAAGCCGCGACATTATGCGATTTGATCCGGTACTTGACCTGAGCATTAGCAGTGATGTTGAAGTGAAAGATGGTAAGCCGCTGCAAGAGATGAGCTTTGCTATTACAACCAACTTCAGCTACTACGTTGACCACTATCAACTGGAAGTCTTCCGTGGTGGTGACCGTGGCTTGGTTGACCCTTTAGCAGTGGTAGAAGGCCAGCAATTTGCGAACGATTTCAACATTGTTTGGGATGGCACGACCGACCAAGAGTATCAATTTGAATCTAACACGCAGCTATTGTTCCGTTTAAAAGCTTTCGATAAAGACGGCAATATGGACGTGACGACGGTTAGTGTGATTGACCTTGTCGAGCCAGATTCTGAGGTCGATATCGATAAGAACGACGGCGAAGAAGAGCAAAGCCGCAAGCTCGGTAAAGCTCGGTTGGTGCGTCACAATATTCCTACCTCTGCGGGTCTGGCTAGATTCATGGGTACGGGACTAAAAGGCGTTGATAAAGTCGTGATTGGCGAAGACGAGTTTGATGTGGAAGAGGGCGAACTATACGCAGAACAATACTTGCCAGCAGATGCGTACCTGTTCCCAACTCGAGTGGTATTCGACAGTGGTGAAGAGCGTCGCTACCAACTGTACGTGCGTATCCCTGACGAGTATTGGGTACAAGCGGGTCTTGCGGATTTCTACATCGGTAAAAACAAAGTGACGGGCAACTCCGCCGCACTAGCCGTCGACGAGCAATACCAAGATGACATCTATAACCAAGGACGCTTGGCGTACTTTGGTCAGGGTAAGTTTGGCGACAAACTCAGAGTTACCACTCACTTTGATACTAAAGAGAGTGACGTGCGAGACATGTTTAAGAATCCGTTTACCTCTGACTCATCCAGCGTATTCGACATTCTCGAAGACGACGATGAGATGTATTACGGCAACTATGGTGACAGCTCCAACATCTACAAAGTGGTAAATACCAAAGGTAAGGTTTACCTCAACGTTGAGTACGACAAATCCAATATGTTGTGGGGTAACTACAACACTGGCATTACTGGCACTGACAACAACGATTACAACCGTAGCTTATACGGCTTCAAAGGGGACTACCGTACTCGCTCAACCACCAAGTTTGGTGAAGATCGCCTAAACATTGTCGGCTTTGCGGCTGAATCGGACTCACTCTTCGCTCACGATGAATTCCTCGGTACTGGTGGTTCGTTGTACTTCTTGCGTCATGGAGAAGTAGTACCGGGCAGTGACAAAGTGATGGTGAAAGTTGTCGACCCAGACAGCAGCATCACTATGCAAGAAATGCCGCTGCAATCGGGACGTGATTATGAAATCGACCCGTATCAAGGCCGCATCATTCTGACCAGACCGCTGAACAACATCATTTCGGATAACTTCGGCACTGTCATAAACGATCAACCATCGTCTGGCTATGACAACTACCTTTCGGTGGACTACGAATACGTTCCTCAAGGCAGTGACGCGCTTGACGCAATGACTACTGGTGGTCGTGTGAAAGGTTGGGTGAACGACTACATTGGTGTGGGCGCAAACTACCAAACCGAAGAAAAAGACAACCAAGACTACGAAGCGTACGGCACGGACTTAACCTTGCGTGCATCAGAAGGTACGTACTTGAAAGCCGAATTCGGACACAGTAAAGGTCGTCAAACCGATTCCAACTACGTTTCTTTCGATGGCGGTTTAACCTTTACCCCAACTGGTAGTAACGCGGAAGATCGTGAAGGTGATATCTACCAAGTGAGAGGGGTGATGAACCTCTACGACTTAGCTCCTAACGTATTCTCTGCGGTGGGCAACGACGTCAAAGCTTGGTACAAATCCAAAGACGCAGGTTACAGTTTTGCCAGTCAAGATGACGACTTAGAGCAAGAGTCTTACGGTACCGAACTTCGTTTCCAAGCCACTGACCGAGTTGCTGTGAAGACGCGCTTTACCTCGGTTGAAGAGCGCGAATCCGATGGTGATTTGCGAACGGATACCCAGCAAGCGGAATTGGAAACTCAAGTTAAAGTCACCAAACACATCAAGATCTCGGCAGCAGGTAAACAAGTTGAAGAGCTAAACAACCAAGATGAAAAAGGCAAAGGGACCTTAGCGGGTCTGCGTGCTGACTACATCTGGGACAGCGACAACAACGTGTACATCAAAGGCCAGAAAACCGTGGGCCAAACCGACGAATACGATGAGAACGACAGCGTCACGCTCGGTGGTGAAACGCGCATTCTAGAAGACTTTGTGGTTGGTGCGGAATACACCACGGGTGATCGCGGTGATGCGGCAGAAGCGAGTGTGACGTATGACGTAACCGAAGAATACAGCACCTACTTAACCTACGTAGACGACACTTACGAAGACAAAAACAACGTAATTGTCGGCCAACGTGCAGACCTGACTTCAACCGTCGATTTCTACCAAGAAAACCAATTTGTTGATGAGAACAACGGCAAAGGTCGAATCGACTCGTTTGGTTTTGGTTACGACATGAATGACGACATCGACATGGGGATTGGCTACCAAAAAGGCGAAATTGAAGACGACCAGAAGATCACCACAGAGCGCCAAGCCGTGAGTGTGAGCACTTCGATTGATGTCGATAACGTATTGTTCAAGAACAAAGTCGAATACCGTGTCGACAAGACCGATGATTCCGCCGACCCAGATAAAAAACGTGTCGACCAGTGGGTGACGACTAACCGTTACACGCACCATCTAACGGAAGAGTACACCTTATTTGGTAAATTCAACTACTCACGCTCAGAGAGCAAATCGAGCGATAAAGTGTTGGCTCGTTTTATTGAATCCACTGCAGGTTTAGCATATCGCCCAATCTACAACGACCGTTTGAACGTACTCTCTCGCTACACCTATTTGGTGGACTTCGACCAACTTAACCGCGATGTGGATTACAAAGATGAAGAAAGCCACATCATCGAAATCGAAGGTATATACTCGTTGGATGCAAACTGGGATCTAGGCGCGAAATACGCTTACAAGGAGAAGCATGAAATCTTCACTCGTCAGTCAGGTGAAGACATTCTAGTCGAAAGTAAAATTTCTCTCTACGGTTTGAGCGCCTCTTACCGTGTTATGAAAGACTGGGACGTAACCGGTGAGTACCACTGGAAGACGGACAGCACCTACGACGAGCTAGAGCAGGGCGCATTGGTTTCGGTTAACAAACATTTGAGCGACAACTTCAAAGTCGGTGTGGGTTACAACTTCTCAGGCTTTGATGGCAACCTAGCGAATGATGACGATTACGACGCATCAGGTGTGTTCATTAACCTAGTTGGTAAGTTATAAGAGGGCGATATGAAAACGACGATTCGTTTGTTAAGCGGAATGATCGCAGGAGCAATGTTGGCAGGTTGCTCGGCAGATGCGTATGTTAGCCAAGAGAACCGAGAAAAGTTTGCCGATGTCAATGTCTCCAAGTTTTTGATCAGTGAATGTTTAGCGCCGCAACGTGAAATCCATTTTGCGGTTGCCGAGCATTTCGATTTCGATAAATCTTTCATTCGTGAAGCCGATGCGGTAAGCCTAGATGTGTTCATCCGCAATATTCAAGGCTTGAGCGGGCGCATCACGATTGTTGGTCACACTGATTTTAAAGGCTCTGATGAATATAACGATAAGCTGTCTATGCGCCGAGCTGAATCGGTAGAGGCGTATCTCCAGCAACAACTCGATCCAGAGCAATACGATTGGGAAGTGAAGCACTTTGGTGAGTCGCAGCCGCTAGCGTTGGGTAAATCAGATCAAGATCGTGCCGAAAACCGTCGTGCTTACGTGATGTTTGAAGAGGCGCAGAAGTACGAAGAGATGCCTTTCTGTGAGCCGCCAAAACCAGAACGTAAGATCTACATGGCGATGACACCACACTTTGATTTCGATAAGTCGGAATTAAAACCGGAAGACCTTTCACAATTAGATGATTTCATCGCAAAACTGCAAGGTTTAGAAGGGAGCATTATGGTGGCTGGTCATACCGACCAAGTCGGTTCGCTCTCTTATAATGAACAATTGGCGGAACGAAGAGCGCAAACCGTGGTGGCGTATCTCAAGACGAAACTCGATCCATCGCAGTTTGTGTGGGAAGTAAAAGCCTTTGGTGAGCTTCAACCTGTGATCAACGAAGAATCTCCAGAAGCCAATGCTTTAAACCGCCGTGCGTTTATCGTATTTAAAGAGAGCGAACTGGGGCAACCGACTGAATAATTTGTTAAGGTTGTCTTCTCGCAAGCTAGCTATCTATTTTCTGAGCGATATTTAGCATGAAAGGTCAACCTATCTAAACCAAACAGGGAGTCGGGTAATGGAGAAAGTGCAGTTAGTCGTCGGTTTTCTTCTCACTCACAAAATTTTATTTTCCGCATTAATCCTGCTGTTTATCATTGTTCTGCGTCGTTTGATTCTGTCTCGAATTCGTGGCGACGATGCTTTCATTACGGAAGAACAACGCAGTTGGATGTCGAGAACCAAAAACGGCACATTTGCTCTCACTTTGATTCTGCTGTTCATCTTATGGCAATCAGAAATTAGCGAGTTTGCCCTAAGCGTTACGGCGATTGCAGTGGCGATTGTTGTCGCATCCAAAGAGATTATTCTTTGTTTTACTGGTTCGATTCAGCGAGCCAGTTCGCGTTCATTCCGCATTGGTGATTGGATTGAAGTCGGCAAGCTGTGTGGTGAGGTTATTGAGCACAACATGATGGCGACAGTGATTCAAGAAATCGACCTGCATCATGGGCAATACCACTTCACGGGGAAAACCGCGACGTTGCCCAACAGCATGTTCTTTACCTACCCAGTGAAGAACCTCAACTTTATGAAGCGTTACGTTTACCATGACTTTTCTGTTGTGGTGAAAGACTTCGTCAATCTCTACCCACTTTTGCCTTTACTGACCGATAAGATTGATGAGCATTGCAGTTACTTTGCCGATGTTGCTCACCGTTATAACGCGATGATCGAGAAGCACGCTGGTGTCGATCTTCCGGGGGCTGAGCCGCATATCCATATATCAAGCAACATCAATGGTGAGCAAATCGTGCATATCATGATTTTCTGCCCAACTGACAAGGCAAACCATTTAGAACATCTGATTCGCAAAGACTTTATGGAGCTTTATGAGCAACGATTTCCAATGAATTCGAAGCATTAAGTTCTCGCTCAATAATCACCAGCTCAATGTAAACCCTCACCAATCAAAGGTGGGGGTTATTTTTATTGTTCATTTGTCGTCACGATAAAATATCTTAATGGATCGAGGCGCATATAATCGTTAAATTACGCGCGCAATCTGCCCTCAGACAACTTCCGCTCGTTGCTTAAAATACATAATAAAAACATCAATTAAGACTACTCAGATAGTCCGTACCGCAATAGCTAGTTTCCTATGGAAGCGACAGCATCGCGGTAAAGGTTGCACGTATGGCTGTTTATTAAACCGCTGAATCTCTATCACGTTTATCATTAAGATGCTTCATGCAAACTGGCTTTAAAATCAAATTTGCTCCTTCTCAACGGCTATTCGCATTGATGGGGCAGTGGCAGTCTGCGTCCAAATCCTATTTAACGGACTTGGCGTCGATCGCATTGCTACTGCTGCCTTTGATTCTCTCTAATGCGTTGGCAGTATTTTTTGGGCACGTCTTCCGTTTTACTGGTTTAATGGATTTGTCCCAGTTGCTGTTTCACGTGTCAGATATCCTGATCAACTTGTACCCGAGTGCATTCTGTGTGGTGGCGGGTTATTACCTTTCCCACAAAACCAATGTGTCTAGTGCGGTGTTCATCATCTATTCGTTGATCATGTTCTATTTGATCTCCATAGAGAATGGCAGCCTTTCACAGATGTACATGTTGCCAAATAACCCGCTGTTGGCGCTATTGAGTGCCACAATGACGTACGTTTACTGCAGCATCTTTAAGATACGTTTGTTAGAGCCTCAAGCCCTCGATTTTTCATCACGGCTGCTTAAGCATGTGGTGCACTTTTTCTTGTTTGTGCTTATTGCGCTTGTGATGTCCCATTTCACGGCAATCTTTACGGCATTGGCTGGTGGTATGGTTCGCGGACTCGGTGTTGATCCATTAACGTTCAAAGGTGGTCTTATGTACCAAACGGTGCTGGGCTTGCTCGGCTCGATTGGTATCAACGGACATAACTTGTTATTTGCGATTAAGCAGCAGATCTTCGCCGCAACCGAAGCGAATATGATGGCATGGCAAGCCGGAGGGGCGTCACTGAATGTCATCAGCCAAGGTTTTTATGATGCATTTATGTCGATGGGCGGCTCGGGGAACTCGATCAGCTTGCTTCTCTGTGTGTTGATGTTTGCTAAAGAGCGTAACCACTTGATGTTGGCTTTGGCAGCAATGCCACTGGTTATTTTTAACATCAACGAAGTGTTGCTGTTTGGTTTGCCAATCATCTTCAACCCGATTTTGATCATCCCTTTCGTGCTGGTGCCGTTAGTGAGTTTTGTCATTACCTTCTTGTGTATTTCATCGGGTCTTGTTCCGCCGGTTGAAAACATTGTGAACTGGATGACGCCACCACTGTTCAGTGGTTATATGGCAATGGGGAATCAAATCGAAGGCTCGATCTTGCAAGCGCTGATCATTGTTTTGGGTATTTTCATCTATCGACCATTTTACTTGGCATACGCAGGGAAATATTCAGCGCAGTTCCGCGCCAATACGGCTTATTCTGGGATAGAAAGCTCTATCTTTAAAACATTGCTAAGTAATGTAAAAGCATCGAACAACTCAAGCATCAGTAAGTCGACAGCCCAGAAACGTTTAACTACGATTTTGCGCGAAGGGGAGTTAGTGATGTTCTATCAAAAACTGCAGTCGACGAAAAATATTAACGAGTTCTCTTATGAAGCTCTGCTGCGTTACATCGATAAAGATGGAAAGTTATGTCCACCGACATTTGTGAGTGATTTCCAGATGCTTAACTCGATGCCATTGCTAGATAAGCTGGTGATTGAGAAAGTCTTGGCAGACATGCAGCAAATGAACTTATCCAAAGATCGTCGTATTGCCATCAACATCGCGGTGGCGACGATTGAGCAAGAAGAGTTTGTGCCGCATTTGTTATCGCGTTTGGCCCATTACGGTATCTCGCCAGAATGGCTGGAGATTGAGATCACGGAAGAAGCGATTCTCAGCAACAAGGTATTCTTGATTAAAACGATGGAAGCGTTGCAAGCTCAAGGCATTCGTATTGCAATGGATGACTTTGGTACTGGCTATGCCTCGTTCCCGCATTTGCTCAAATACCCGTTTGATAAGATCAAACTTGACCGCTCGCTCTTACTGGATGCCAACGATAAGAAAGGAAAGGATCTCTACGAGTTGGTAGCGAAACTGGGCCATATCACCCATTGTGAGGTGGTGGCTGAAGGGGTTGAGACACAAGCGGAGTATGACTTTGTAAAAGCGTGTGAGGTGGATAAAGTGCAAGGGTATTTCTTTGCTCGTCCAGCTCCGTTATTGGACATTTTGGACGAACAGCAAGAAAAGCCATTTCTATCGTCACAATTACAAAGTCGAGTGGAAATATAGACTTGCTGGCGCTAATGTGCGCCTCCTTGCTTAATAAGCAAACAAAATAACAAACTACGTTGACCAAAGAAACAACGAGTTTGAGCAGAATGGAAGGGTGTCGAGGGTTTTGGCTGGCACACTTTCATTCTGTTAAATAGCAACAAGTTGGCTGTAGCTACCTTTGTTGAGTGACTATGCGCAACGTTGAACGATCAACGCTTTGTTACTCGAATGATACCGTCATCGACGTCCTTGTCGAAACTCTCCCTCATTACGAAACAAATTACATGGATTTAATTGCGGCGAATTTCTTAAGCGGCTTCTAGACCGTTTTTTGATGGATTTACTTAGCCAAATGAACAATCGATATATCAATCGACTTTTTACTTTAATATCTTCCAACTTATACATTAACGGTTTATGTAACGTCCTCGTGATGTTGCTACCAGTCTCGTTAATTTCTGCATTCAGTACATTGCTGAGTAATTTACTGTTGATAGCTGGCTACGATCAGATTGGTATCACTGTAGGTACAGCGAGTGCCATTATCTGGAAGCTATTTCCAATTTTGCTGTTGGTGTACTTCTCTCAGTTTCTTTCCTCACTGTTGAAAGTCTCTCGTGTGAACGTCATAACGCCATCGTTGATGATTTACTTTATCGTCTGCAATGAATGGGGCTTATTGCAAGATGGTACGGTCGTTCCAAGTAACTACCCATTGGCAATTCTTGTTCCGACCGTCGTCGCTTGGTCTGTGCGTTTTATGCAAAACCGAAAATGGTTTATGCGCTCTGATTTGCCGAATGTTGTGGATCAATCCTACAACCTCATCGTGGCGACGGTGGTGTTGGTCGTTGGTTATACGGTTTTGGGCTATGCGCTTGGGCAAGCGTTTTGTGCTGCGGATGTTGCGCATCTTCTACTGCCAAAACTGGATCCTAACTCACTGCTTGATGGTGTGCTCTACGAATTTGTGCGTAACCTATTTTGGTCGATTGGCATCAACGGCCACATCATTTTTGCGCCTTACGAAGCCGAGCTTTATGAAGTGACGCGTGTTGCGATAGAAAACCATGAAGCGCTTGGAACACCACTGCCAATTTTAACTACTAATTTCTTTGATTTTTATGCAGGGATGGGGGGCGCAGGGAACACCATTTCACTGGTGCTTTGTATGCTTTTTCTGACCAAAAATCGCAGTTATAAAGCGCTTGCGGTAGCGGCATTGGTTTTGAGCTTGTTCAATATTAACGAGCCAATCATTTATGGCTTACCCATCATGTTCAATCCCGTCATGATTGTGCCGTTTCTCATTGCTCCTATTGTAGGATTAGTCATTGCTTACGTTGCGACAGCGATGGGGCTGGTGGCACCGATAACAGAAATCATGAGCTGGATGACACCGCCATTAGCCAGTGGTTACATCGGCACAGGCTACACGTGGACGGGCGTGATTTTGCAACTGATCATCATCTTGGTTGGTGTGGTAATTTACTACCCATTCTTTAAGCAAATGGACAAAATTGGTAATGCGGATACGCTATTTGCAAAGTCAGTTTCTGATGATTTCTTCAATTATGAAGGATTAGATAATGGCAAAGTGGCGGGGGCATTTTTCCCTGAAATCACGAATAAGTTTGTGGCGCAAAAACGCATCAGTGACTTGAAAAAGCATGGCGAGTTTGTGTTGTTCTATCAACCACAGGTTAATGCTCGTACGGGTGAGATTCGTTCGCTTGAAGTACTGATTCGTCATCGCTCTGAAACAGGAGAGATCACACCACCAACGTTTCTTGAGGACTTTGCAAAAGTCGGCTTAATGAGTGAGTTGGATTTATGGGTGGTCGAAACGACATTGCGTGAAGCAGCGCCTTTGGCGAATCGACCAAACTTCAAGGTTTCAATTAACCTATCGCCAGAAACTTGCTTGGTACCAGACTTCACTGAAAAGGTACTGACGATGATTAATGAAAGTGCTCTCTCTTGCTCTCAAGTGGAGTTTGAAATTACCGAAGACATGCTGATTCAGGACGAGCATCGTACCCACTTTGTGTTGAGCGCACTGCGAGCTGCGGGGGTGAAGATTGCGTTGGATGACTTCGGTTCTGGTTATTCGTCTATTGGTTACTTGTCAAAATACGATTTCGATAAAGTGAAAATAGACCGTTCGTTAGTACTTAACCTCAACAACAAAAACGGTCGCGAACTGTTTAGGTTAACCGCGAAGCTGGTAAAAATTACCGGAGCCGTCACCGTTGCCGAAGGTATTGAAACAGAGAGCGAGTTAGAGTTTATGGCAGAATTAGGTATTGATTTGATTCAAGGCTTTTACTTCTACCGCCCAATGCCGTTTGACGATGTTGTAAAGCTTGAATACAGCGAGCGAGAAGAGCGTTCAGATTACGATCACTTTGCATGCTAAGTAGTAAGTTAACAGCACCAAAAAGGGAAGCGAAATGCTTCCCTTTTCTTTAGGTTCAAATAAGACATCTGTGTGCCCCAATCTCAAATTGGGTCATCTAGATGTAGATGTGTTTACTTGAACTCGAATTTACCTTGCATGATTGCCCAGTGACCAGGGAAAGAACATAAGAACGAGTAGTCGCCTCCCGGAGTCATTTTCTCTGTGCTGAAGGTGATAGAAGTGCTTTCACCGCCGCCCACTACTTTAGTGAAGGCATAAACTCGGTCGTCGTTTGGTTTCACGTAGTTGTTATCAAGGCCCGCAGACATCCCATCTGTACCCACCGCTTGAAGGTTAGCCGTATCTGTAATCACAACGTTGTGACCCATTGACTGTGCCGGCATCTTACCAGTGTGGTTCAGCGTCAGTTTCACTTCTTTACACGTCGCTGGTACGCTCAGTGTCTTGGTCGAAAACTGCATCATATCGTTAGCATCGATGGACACTTCACACTCCGCATTGGCTTGTGCGCCAAAGCTCATTCCAACTAGTGCAAAGGTTGCTGCTACTAAACGTAAAGACATATAACACTCTCCATATTGTATTTTTGGGCTGACTTGGATTCAAACCGATCCAATGCATCTCATTATCATCAAATATTCTGTTTGAAACCGTGCTTTGAACCCTATATTGACGTTTTGTTGCAAAGTTATACTTATGATTTTCACTACTTGATCATTCATTGTGCTTATTTTATGTAATTAAATTAACAAGTTTCAGTAATCTTATCTTTCGGTGTTCTTACATCAATCAACAGAGGAGTGGTGACGTTTTTGGCTGGTATCTCGACAAGTTGTAACTAAATGTTTCTTTGGTCTTTAACTTGTAACGCAAATTTCTCTTAATTCACAAAATTAACAATTATGCAAACAAAAGTTATTTATCGATACGAATAAATAAATTCATCAATTGTTTGATGTCATTTATATAATTTGAACTAGAGTCCCAGTTTAAATTGTCCATATTGTCACTGAATGATTTGTCATCAATTTGACGTCTAAAACTGCTTAATTATTGACGATTTTTCCTCCCAAAATCCTGTTACGTTTTGTTACATCCATCAGCTGCGCCGCGAAAAAAGTTCCTGCTTATAATGATTTACCTTCCTACTGTAGATTATATAAGTTATTAATTATGAATAAGAATATGCTAAATTTCATGCCGAGCGTTCTAGCGCTCGCGATCGGAATGGGACTGCCCGCAGCACAAGCTGGAGTGGTAACCGATGCTGCTGTTGTTGGCTCTGAAAGCCAATGGTGGAACACGTACAAAGTAACCCTGACAAACGATGGTTCTCAATCAATTGAGTTGCGTGATGCCAAGGTTTTGTTTGATTCAAATCTAACTATGTCTGCGCCTTCTTGGGCAGCTACAAGCGTTAGCTACCCAGGCATGGCATTTACGAGCAATGCGAAAGGGAGCCTATTCGAAAACACTCTTACCCTTTCCTTTGATAGCGGTAGTTGGGTTAAGTCACAACTTCCAGCTGGTGAAAGCATCGAACTAACACTGGGTGTGAGTGGCGTATTGGATCTTGCTCTACTGCAAAACACTATCCGTTTGATTGCTGATGATGGTGAAGTGGGTGAGCCGGAGATTTCGCTTCAGTTAACGTCACCAGTAAGCGGCGCGGAGTTTGAAGAAGGCCAAGCGGTTGCGATGTTAGCAAACGTAACAGCGACCAATACCAGCGTTAAAGCGGTGACTTTCTTTGTCGATAACGTTCAAGTTGCTCGTGCAACACAGGCGCCTTTCCAAGCTAGCTGGACATCAGTTGGCGTGGGTGCACACATGATTAAAGCAGTAGTGGAAGACACTTCTGGTCTAACACAAGAGCAGGCGGTAAGCATCACAGTTAAAGAAAAGCAAGTTGAGCCGCCACTGGAGCCTGAAGTACATGAACTGACGTTTGTTGCACCAACACAAGGTCAAAAACTGACTGTTGAACAAGCGACGACAATTACTGCACGCGTTGATGGTGAGTTGATCTCGACCCTGGAATTTTGGGCAAACGATCGCAAGCTAGGCCAGCGTAGTATCACAGCTACTCAAAACTCTTACTCGCAATCTTGGACACCAAGCGAAGTTGGCAACGCAACGCTAAAAGTGGTGGTGTTAGATCAAAACGGCCAAACGGTTGAGCAGAACAGCATCGCAGTGACAGTAGAAGCTGCACCAAGCTTTGTTAGCCCTGAAGTGAGCTTCTCTTCTCCTGCAAACGGTTCTAAGTTTGAAAAAGACGAGTTGGTATCGATCTCTGTTCGTGCAACGGATGCGGATGATGATTTGTCTCGTGTTATTGTGAAAGCAAACAACCAGCAAATTTGTGAGTTTAACGCGTCTACGGAAAGCCAGTACTCTTGTAACTGGACGGCATCTCTAGTGGGTGATGTGACGTTAGAAGCGGTAGCGACCGATGCTGAAAACCTGACGGCGACTGCACGTGTGAAAATCACAGTGGAAGAAGTTGATACCCCAACGCCTCCGGGTGGTTTGTGTGCTGATTTCAATGTTTACCCAGACTGGACTCGTGGTGACCACGCAACTGGTGGCGACATTATGGTTCACAAGAACATTGCTTACTCAGCGGTTCACTGGACGCAAACTGTTCCGGGTAGCGACGCCTCATGGGCACTGCACCTGAACTGTGATGGCACAGAGCCGGGTACAGCACCAGCGCTATCATTACGCAACCCAATGGACCCAGTTCGCCTTGAAGTTGCTGGTTGGCCAAATACATTTGTTGTAGCGAGCCCATCAACTCAAGCACCAAGCACATTGACGATCGAGACAAGCAGCGCTGATGCGTTAGTAGATGTAGAACAGCTAACACTTGCATTTGTTTCTGTCCTAGAACAGGCAGAGAACGCAGGCTCAGCATCTATCGTTATTCAATCGGATGTTCTGGATCTTGCAACACAAGACAAAGGCGCATCATTGGGTACGGTAGCGGTTAAGCAAGCGCTGACAAACGCTATCGATATTACAGGTAGCAATATCGATATCGATGCGATCAACGCACTGAGTGATGATGTAAAAGGTTGGGCACAGGCTCACAACTTGATCTTCACCACACTTACGCCTCAAGCGACATTTGGTTGGTCACTAAGCATTGGCGAATTCGCTTACGATACGCATTCTGGTCGTCAATCAGTATGGGATGAAGCGTCTGTCTTCTCTGCTGATTTGCTTAATAGCTTCGAACTATACAAAGCGGATTCTGCAAATAAAGCGGACTTTGTTGCCTTCACTAAATCGAGCGAGACGGCTGCGCTAACTAGCGAGCAGTGGCACAACGCACTTGAATACGTAAAACAGGTAACAGATTACGTTGAAGCACCTGCAATGCTGGCAAACATGTCGACTGCGCAAGCGGCGAACTACTTCATGGGAAATACGCAAAGCGAGCAGCAAATTCGCAAAGCGGCTTACAGTAACGTGTTTGCATTGATGTTTGATCAAGACTCTCAAGTATTAACCAGCAAGATTGAGCTGTACCAAACGGCGAAAGTACCACTGTACTACGTGGGTGAAGAGCTAGAGAAAGGTTCATTGACTCGTATTGAGGCGCTAAACCAAGAGTTAGCTAATGCTGAAAGCGTGATGGATAACGAAGCCTTCCTGTACGAAACGCCTCAATCTCAGTGGGTTCCGTCAACGGTTTACAAGTGGAATGACTTCCTAGATGGCTTGAACGCGATGCACAACATTGGTGTGGCGGGTAACAAGTTCTGGCTGATGGATGATGAAGTCGATGACGCTACCAACATCAAATACGCGAAAGTCGCGATTGCTGCATTCCTTGCACAAAGTATGCAAGAGACTATTCGTTACAACGCTTGTGATGAAAACAACTGGTCAGAAGTGAAATATGGCGCGCCAACGGATTACCCAATGACGGCAAGCTGTGGTCAACTTGGTCAGAAATACGCAGATTATGGTGTAAACCCAGTGTCTGGTCTGGATCACGCGTACTCGTGTCCACGTGATAACAAGATGGAAGTAAGCGCGCTGACGCATGCGAAATGGTACGGTGCACCAGCTCCAGTATTTGCTGCTCCGGATGCTGTGCTTGAAGAGCGTGGTCTACTGGTAAATGGTGCTGCTGGTCGTTGGACGAACAACGGTCACTGTAACGAAGTACCTGAAAGCGTCGATACGTCTAAGCAAGTATGGGAGCGTGATGAGTGTAGAACTTACGTGGGCCAAAAAGCGGGTAAATTTGTTTGGGACGGCAGCAGCCAAGAAAGTGTTGAGGGTTGTGGCTGGTGGGGCCGTGGTGTTATCCAAACCACAGGTCGTCAGAACTTCGGTACGCTTAACCACTACCTAGGTCGTTCACATGTTGATCCATCGACGATCGGTAAGACGATTGATGGCGTAACGGTTGAAGCGCCACCAGAGAATCCGCTATACGCAGAGTTAGACTTCTGTTCGAACCCTGGTCTGATTTGTAGCTCGGAAGAAAACAGAGAGATCAAATGGATTGCTGGTCTATTCTACTGGGTAACATCAGTGCAGGCGTATAACGATGAAGGCGGCCAATACGCAGACTGGAACTACTACAATGAGCTGAAGAAGTACGTTGATAGCGGTCTACAAGGCTCTCAATTTATTGATGACGTTTCAGGCATCGTTAACCGTGGTTGTCCTGATTTGACGTGTTCAACTGGTGACGTTCATAACGTGGAAGAGCGCCGTGATAACTTCAAACTGGTGCTACAAAAGCTAGGACTTGATCCTCGTTAATTCAGATAGAACAACATCGATGAGTCAAAGCCACCACTGAAAAGTGGTGGCTTTTTTGTTTTTTTCATTCGGCTCAGACGCTTAGTTTTTATTTTTACGTTTCTGTAATAGTTATTTTCTTTTTCTGCTTATTATCATTTATTTTCAACTCAATATAATGCTCGCCATTCCAAACGTATTTACTGCGTTTATGATTTTTATCTTTCGATGAATGGTTTCCGGGAGGGGAGTATGTCGAATTTTGTTGTTGTCGGTGGTGGTGCTGCAGGCCTAGAAATGGTGACGCGTTTAGCGAGCAGTTTTGCGGGTAAATCTGGCCACACCGTCACTTTGGTTGAACCATCTTCTCATCACTTATGGAAACCAAGACTGCATGAAATTGCGGCGGGCACGTTTGACAATGAGCTCGATTCGGTGGCGTTTCGCCTTCATGCTGCTTGCCACGGTTACCAGTATGTTCAAGCGCGTATGTCAGGATTAGATCGAGCAAACAAAACGATTACCGTAAGCGCTGAGCTCTCACCAGAACAAACATTGAAATACGATTACCTTGTGATTGCAGTGGGTGCGATCAGTAATGATTTCAAAATTCCGGGTGTGAGCGATCATTGTTTGTTCTTAGATTCTGCCTCTCAAGCAGAAAAAGCATGGGAGCAGATGAAACAGATGCTGGCGAACGGTGGTGCTCACCGTGTATCTATTGTGGGGGCTGGTGCGACTGGTGTTGAGTTGGGTGCTGAGTGGGCTAAAGTGAGCAAGCAATTAAACCGCTATCAAAATGATACTCAGCTTTCTAT
Source organism: Vibrio sp. D173a (assembly GCF_030248475.1). Lineage (NCBI taxonomy): Bacteria > Pseudomonadati > Pseudomonadota > Gammaproteobacteria > Vibrionales > Vibrionaceae > Vibrio > Vibrio sp. D173a. The sequence goes on along the minus strand of NZ_JAHGAH010000214.1, from coordinate 2,991 downwards.
TACGCTTATTGAAGCCGCAGATCGCGTATTGCCCGCAAGCGCTGATTGCATGTCTGAAAAAGTACTCAAGAAACTTCAAAAGCAGGGCGTTAACGTCCGCTTAAACGCAAGGGTTAAGCGTGCAGAAGCGGATCGCATTGTAACAGAAAATGAGGTCATTCCTGCTGATCTACAAATTTGGGCGGCAGGTATTCGATGCCCAGACTGGTTAGCGAATCTCGATGGTCTGGAAAGCAACCGTATTAACCAACTTAAAGTGTTACCAACGTTGCAAACCACTCTTGATGAGAGCGTTTTTGTCATCGGTGACAGTGCTGAATGTCCACAAGAGGATGGACGTGTCGTACCACCACGAGCACAAGCAGCCAACCAAGCAGCGGCGCATTTGGCGAAGCAGTTTAAGCGCTTGGTGAAAGGCAAAGAGCTTAAGCCGTTTGTATTCAAAGATGGTGGCATGGTAGTAGCACTTGGGCATGACTACGCGGTTGGCGCGTTGATGAATGACAAAGTCGTGTTACGTGGACGCTATGTTCGTCGTTTATACGACACCATTTTTAGACTACATCAACGTGTCATTTTTGGCTGGTTCCGAGTATCAGCGTTGGTTGTGCTTAAACGCGTAAAAGGTTTATTGAACCCTTATTACAAAGGCTCTTGGTCTTAATCCCAGTCAGTATTATTCGTTTCTGTCTTTTCACTATTATCGAGCGCCCAAATCATAACGATTTGTGGCGCTAGGTGTTTTTTATGCGTCATTTGCAACTCTCTTTACCTGTCCAACTTCTTATTTCTGCTTTGCTTGCTTGGAGTGGGGCTCAAGCTATCCTTCTTCTCGTCGAGCATGGTTTTGCAGATAAATCGCTATTGCTGTCGAGTGATTACTACCAAATTTTGATGTTGAGCAAAACGGTCTACCTAGGTTTGCTCAAGATGGTAGTGGGCTTGATGGTATTGTTCTCCCTTGTCGAGGGTATTACCAATATCGGCTCAACCTTACGCCTTAAAGCATTGGGTGGAAGAACGCTGCTTTTCTACAGTTTCACGACTCTAATAGCCATCAGCTTGGGTCTTGGTGCTTCTTTGGCATTGCCAGCATGGGAACCGCTCAGTCAGACTATTCCTGTTGGCAGTGATGTTCGTTTGATTGACGAGCAAGGGGCTGGTGGGGCTGCGATATTGACCAATCTCGTCAAGATGGCCATGGTCAATCCGTTTGCTGCGTTGGCGAATGGTAACTTACTGGCGATCGTCGTTTTCTCCTTTATGGCAGGCGTTGCGATTTTGCTTTCAGTGCCATCAGGTCACCCTTTACTGGCGGTGATTTCAGGGTTAAACAAAAGCATCAACACCATGATTCGTGGCATCGTTAAGTTGTCTCCTATTGCTATTTTCGCGATCGTGCTTGATATCACGTTGACCTCGAGTGGCAATCTGATTCAGCAACTTGCGTTGTTTGCGCTGCTGGTGTTTGTGCTTACCATGGTGCATGGGCTAGTCGTGTTACCGACGATTGCTAAGGTTATGACGGGGATTTCGCCGATTACGCTGTTTAAAGCGATTTCAGCGCCGCTAACTATGGCGTTCGCGACTTCCTCAAGTGCAGCTGCTCTGCCTCTTGCAAAGCAAAGTGCGGAAGATAATTTAGATGTCTCACCAGAAGTTAGCAGTATGGTGTTGCCACTCGGTTCTGTAATGAACATGGATGGCACGGCGCTATTTGAGGGTGTTGCCGCGATTTTCTTGGCGCAACTGTTCGGTGTGGATTTGAGCACGACTGGATTGGTGATGATTTTTATCATGGCTATGGTCTCTTCTGTCGGTGCTCCGGGCATGCCTTCTGGCTCTATGTCGGGTATGCAGTTAGTGCTGTTAGCCGCGGGTATTCCACTGGAAGCGATTGCGATTTTATTGGTGATAGAAAGACCGCTAGATACCTTCCGCACTGCCGTTAATGTGGAGGGGGATTTAGTCGCGACGCTTGTTATCGACCGTTGGCAAAAGAAGACGACGGTGGATTCACAATCTCTTGATTCGTCAGAGATGCTAGTGGGCTAAAAGCAAAACGCACTCTCAATGGAGAGTGCGTTTTTCGTTGTTCTGAACTTAGATGAGCGGAAACGGGCTACGCTTTTTTAAGCTCGAATAATGCGTCATGCAGTGAAGGAACGATCGCATGGCCAAAATCACGCACTTCTGCGCAAGGCTCAACAAGGTCTGGGATTTGGAAAGTGACCATGTTAGCTGCTACCGCAGAGCGTACGCCATTATTGGAATCTTCAAAGGCAAGACATTTGGTTGGGTCAACGTTTAGTCGACTTGCTGCAAGCAGATAGATCTCTGGATCTGGCTTTCCATGTGAGACCTCACAGCCCGTGGTTAAGTTGTCGAAATACTTGCTCAAACCCGCCAGCTCCAACTTTTTTCTCGCTACTTCTTTTGCAGTAGAAGTCGCAACGGCAATGGGTAAACCTTGCTGTTTTAGCCACTCAAGCAGTTCTACCACGCCTTCTTTTACTGGAATGGCTTGATGTTTTACAACCGCATCGTAGCGAGTGCGCCATTCGTGATGAAGGCGATCTAAATCATCACCGTAAGCTTTGCGGAAAATGACCTCAATGCCCGCCGCGTTGCGACCAATGATTGAAAGGTAAACGTCTTTGTAGAATGGGAGGCTTTGTGCCTCACACGCTTCTTGGAAAATGCGCATGCACACTCGCTCCGTATCGAGGAGCAGTCCATCCATATCGAAAATAGCAGCTTGATAATTCATTACGTTATGACTTGTCGATTGAGATGGCGCATTTTGACATAAGCGGAATCGATTTTCTTGTGCAATTCGATCATCATCAACTTTTGGTCGAATAAAGACAAAAGTGGGCAAGTGCTGTTCCATACGAAAAAATAATTTAATACTGAAATCGATATTGCGCTAATTTGTCGGGAAGAAACATTTACGACAATCTATTAAAATAGGCAGAAGAGCAGAGATCC
>NZ_JAHGAH010000213.1:0-1068 GCF_030248475.1 Vibrio sp. D173a | reverse complement strand
CTGGCGGATCCCCTCATAATTCACCTAACCCGCAAGTATGGGTGAGGCGTTGATATTCCACCATCGCCCAATGATATTGCGATTCTTTTATTCGGTATCGCCGATGGCTGCGTACTTCCTTTCCCAGTCTAGGGATCGAGAGCACACGCCGATGCTTGATGGTGTTAGCTTGGAAGTCATAATGCCATTTGGCTTGCATGGCGATTAAGCCATTCCACCACATGATGATTTCGGCCATTAATGCCATAAGTAATAAAATATCAATACGCTTGGTGCAGCGAGTTCGATTATGACGGAGCGCCAACCCGTAGGCAGGGCTTTTTAGATCTCGGAACGACTCTTCAATTTGCATTCTTTTGGCGTACAAACGGGTTATTTTAATGCCGTTAAGTACATGATTGGGGATATTAGTGACCAGAAGCCAAGGCTCCTTTGCTCCTTTATGGAACACTTTTCCAGCCGAGTGTTTCTGGCAGGTTCGACTATGTCGATGCGCTTTTCTGCCTTTGGGCTGGCCTTTATACAAATACGCAAAACACCTGAGCGGCGAACGCCTAGCAAGTTGGCTTTCTCCTAAAAACAGTGGTTTATCTGTTGCTTGAGGATAAAATGTTTTGTTCCATAGCCACGCGCCCTCGCCGCACTTAATCGAGACTTCGCCACGTACACGCCCAAGCCAGAACCAACCTTTGTTGGCCACTTGCCGGAACCACGTATTTCTAAAGCCCGCATCAGAGACAATGATGGGCGTGCAGCCTTGGGGGAGCAGGGATTGAAGCTTATCGAGAAAGAGTTGATGACTTTTGGGTGAGTTGTAGTTTTTGTACTCGAATGCCTGCTCATAAAGCGTGACGGCGCGACCTTTAACAGATACCGAAGCACGTAATGTCATGTAGCGTAATTGCTCTCGAACATCCGACCAATCGACCAGCACCACCGGAAATGGATTGGCGCGGGTAATAAAAGACGCATGCCATCTATATATGGATTCTTTTTCACGATGTAGATTGCGATTACCAAGTAGTCGGTCGATACGTTTGATGGCATGTTTCACTGTGGTATCAGTGT
>NZ_JAHGAH010000212.1:0-18501 GCF_030248475.1 Vibrio sp. D173a | reverse complement strand
GAGGGTCTTTAAGTTGTGCTTGTCCAAATTGTTCTTGTGCCCAAAGTTTAGCGTCTGAGTGTGTCATCTTAGTGTTTCAGTAAGGATTGCTAAGTGATCAGATCACACACACTTGAAAGAGTTCAAAAAAAATCCCCAAGCTATAAGCTTGGGGATTTGTGTATAAGAGACAGGTGGTTACCCGGTTCATACAGCTTGCGATAAATCGTTAGCTCAGTAAGCATCTGCGCAGTAAAACGAACCACAAACTTCAGCAACTCGTTGTCAGAGTAACTTGCCAAGAGACTGTGAAACTCAATCGATGCAATGTGGTGTTCGCGTTCTTGATACACATCTTCTGGTGGCGTTTGGTACTTATCGATTTGCTGATCGAGGCTATCAAGTTGTTCATCGGTCAATGTGCCCGCCAACGATGCCGCGATCTCTGGCTCTAGCGATAAGCGGATTTGGTATAGGTCAGAAATCGAAACATCTTTAAAGAACAGGTAGTTGCTTAGCAGCGCCTGAGCTTTGTTCTCGCTCATTTCGCTCACGAACACACCGCCCTTTGGCCCGGTCTTAGTCGAGATAATACCTTGTGCCTCTAGGATGCGCATGCTTTCACGCACCGTGCTTTTTGACGCATCAAAAGTTTCCATCACGTCGGCTTCGCTTGGGAGACGATCGCCAGGTTGCAAAGCTTGATCGACAATCCACGCTTTGATCGATTCGACCAGTTGTTGAGTTCTACGTCCTTTTGCGCTGCTTGCCACATTATCCTCGCTGGTTTTTCTCGCGGTACCTATTGAATTCTGAAGGAAATTCAAAGGATGTCACCTGTTTTCTGCGTTTCTTTTTTTGGAAAAAGCGCGCATTGCTGATTATGAAACCATCCGATTATCGATCGAATCGCTCTCACAAAAAAGCCTATTTATCATGATAAATTAAAAATGAACATGGTTAGAAAAAGAGCGATTCAAAATGGAAAAATTTGTAGAAACTGCCAGCCTAGCGTGGGAATGGTTGGAAGACATTGCTCAGTGCAGCCAAACCCAAGACCCAGATAGCGAAGGTGTTACTCGTTTGTGTGCCAGTGAAGAGCACGCGAAAGCGAATGAAAAACTGCGCGAGTGGATGCTGCTGTCTGGTATGGAAGTGCGCATGGACAATGCTGCAAACCTTATTGGTCGCTACCACAGCCCAAATCCAAATGCACAGACGCTGATTTTTGGCTCCCACCAAGATAACGTGCCAAATGGCGGTAAATACGATGGCATCTTGGGTGTGATTCTACCGGTTGCGTTGATTCACTATTTTCATCAGCAGAAACTCGAGTTTCCATTCAATATCGATGTGATCGCTTTCAGTGATGAAGAGGGCACTCGATTCCAATCGACATTGCTCGGTTCAAAAGCGATATCTGGCACATTCGATCCAAGTGTGTTGGACGCACAAGATGCCAATGGCGTGAGCATGCGTGAAGCATTGACGTCGTTTGGTTGCCATCCAGAGCAAATAGAAAAAGACGCTTACGACAAAGATAAAGTGCTTGGTTTTGTAGAACTGCACATTGAGCAAGGTCCGCAGCTTGAACAAGCGAACCTGCCAGTCGGTGTGGTTACTGCCATCACGGGGATCGAGCGTCATACCTTGTCGATTGTTGGTAAAGCCGGACACGCAGGCACAGTGCCAATGGAAATGCGTCAAGATGCGTTAGTCGGGGCAGCTCAGGTCATCCACATGTTTGATCAACTGTGCAAACGTGAAGACGACCTAGTGGGTGTCGTGGGCAAAATTGCCAACTTCCCGAACGGTGTGAATGTGATTCCTCAGCAAACGGACATCACCATTGAGCTGCGCTCACCAAACGATGCTTCTCGCATTGCTGCGCGACAAGAAATGTTGGCGAATATCGAAACCTTGATGGCGCAGTACAACCTTGCGTATCGCCACGAGCAAACTTATGAGCAATCGGCCGTAACCTGTTCGGATTCACTTTCTACGGCGCTGACTCAAGCGATCGCGCTATCCAACATTGACACTAAACACCTATTCAGTGGCGCAGGTCACGATGGTCTAGCAGTGTGCGAACTGACGGAAATTGCAATGCTGTTTATGCGTTGTACAGATGGGGTTAGTCACCATCCTGATGAAGCGATTTTGCAACAAGACCTTGTTGCCGCAGTTGAGGTGCTTAACCACTTCTGCATGCTGATGAAACACCAATAAAAGCGAAATAACACAAAAGAGGGTGGGGATTCATCCTCTTTTTTACTTTCAAAACCAAGACTTGGTTTTAGTTTGTGAACGTGAAGGCCCATACCAATGGGTTTTCATTCCTATACTAAGGAGAGATTTTGTTATGGATATGACAAAGAAGATGGAGACAACACAGAAGAAGGCTTGGTACAAAAGCATGCCGGCCCCGATGGTCCTGATCTTTATGATTTTAGTGGTGACTTACCTACTGACCTTTGTTGTGCCTGCGGGGGAATTCTCACGCGTTGTTGTCGATGGCCGAACCACGGTTGTGCCGAACTCATTTGCCTATCTGAATGACGTTCCAGCGGTACATTTCTTTGATATTTTTGTCGCGATTCCGAAAGGTTTGATCAGTGCGGCGCCTTACTTGTTCATCGTATTTATCGCGGGTGGCTTGTTCCACATCTTGCAACGTACCGGAGCATTAGAGAACGCAATTGGTGTGGCGGTAAACAAAGCGGGTGTGAAGAACCGTAATCTGATCATCACCATCGGCACCTTTATCTACGGCTTCTTTGGCGTGGCGGTAGGCTTTGAGAACAACATCGCACTTGTTCCGGTTGCAGTTCTGATTTCTGCAGCGGTTGGTTACTCCAGCCTTGTCGGTACGGTAATGGCAGTGGGCGGTATCGGTGTTGGCTTTGCACTGTCACCAATCAACCCTTATACCGTAGGCGTGGCTCAAGGTATTGCAGAGCTGCCAACTTTCTCGGGCGCTTGGCTGCGTGCGGCGATGGTAATTTCCTCTCTTGCATTGCTGTCTTACTACATCTGTACTCGTGTGGCGAAGATGGAGTTTAAAGAGCCAGATTCAGCAGAAGGCTTAAGCAAAGATTTATCGGAATACCACCTAGAGAAGAAAGACAAACTGACCCTGGGCGTATTCCTAGCTGGTCTTGGTGTGATGCTTTACGGTGTATTTGCCAATGGCTGGTACATCAACGAGATCGCAGGCTTGTTCTTATTGATGGCTATTGTGATCGGCGCAGTCAACGGCTTAAGCGCCAATGGCATTGTGAAGCAAATGATGGAAGGTGCATCGGGCGTAACCGCAGGTGCATTGGTGATTGGTGTTGCGGCATCGATTCAAATCATCCTCGACCAAGCACAAATCATCGACACCATCGTTAACGCGTTAAGCTCACTGATCCAAGATATGCCGATTGCCATCTCTGCGATTGTTGCGAGTGTGGTGCAAGGTGTAATCAACCTATTCGTACCATCGGGCTCTGGTCAGGCAATGGTGACCATGCCAATCCTAATTCCTGTAGCTGACCTTACTGGCATGAGCCGCCAACTGATGATCACAGCATTCCAAGTGGGTGACGGTCTGACCAACCTTATCGTACCGACTTCTGGTGGTACGCTAGCAATGTTGGCACTTGGTCGCGTGTCTTACGAGCAGTGGCTCAAAGCCATCATGCCATTCATGGCGTTCGTTTATGTTCTATGTTGGGTAGCTCTGTTTGTTGGACAAATGGTTGGTTACTAACGCCTTTTATATTGAGAATCTATGACGATTTCACTTATACACGTTAACCCAGAAACAGGGTTATCGGCTTCCATTACAGCGACTGGTGGCGTTGCCGTCGGTGGCTACGTAAACCACAGTTGGCGTGGGATTGGCGCGTGTGCCACCCAAGGCTTGTTTACTAATCCTTGGTATGCCGACAACGCCAAGCGATGGTTATCTCAAGGGCTTTGTTGCCATTATGTGGTTGAGCGCTTGAAAGAGGGCGATGCTGAATTTGCTAAGCGCCAATGCATGGTAATGGATAAACATGGGCACGCGGCGTTTATCAATGGTGAAGAGAATATCGCGCACGTGGGTTCTCTTGTTTTTCAAGATCTCGCCGTCGCAGGCAACATGCTAGAAAGTGACGCGGTTATTGAAGCTTTTGCGGATTCATTTATGGCTCAGACAATGCTGAATGCTGAGCAAGTGAGAGCAGGGGACAAACCTCAATATCGTGATAACTATGAAGCAAGGTTAGCGGAAGTGCTCATTACTGCACTAGAAGCCGCGTTGGAAGCAGGCGGCGATAAGCGCGGTACGTATTCGGCTTCGCTTCGTATTGAAAGCTACACGCAAGCACCGATTGATATTCGCGTTGATTGGTCTGACGATAGCTTGATTGAAGACATGAGAAAGGTTCTGCGCCGCGTACAAGCGCCGAGCTTCCAAGAGTTTCTCAACGGATTGCCGAATCAATAAATCGACAGTTTTGCTGAGATTTGTTCAGAGACAAAAACAAAAAAGCCGAACAGCGTATCACTGTTCGGCTTTTTCATATCTTAACGAGGTGAGGGATTAGTACTTCACTTCGTAGTTCAAGTGGAAGCGGCGACCCGGTGCGTTGTAGTAACGTGAGTTGTTACGCTCTGATTGCGCGTACGCCGTCATATAGTCTTCGTTGAATAGGTTTTCAACAGCGAAGCTTAACGTACCGAACGGAAGATCGTAGTCCACACCAGCGTTTGCAACGAAGTAGCTGTCTACTGCGTATTTCGCGCCAGAAGTGATTTCATCTTCTTTATCACGGTTGCCTGAGTAAACCAGCGTCATGTTGTAGCGACCGAATTCGTAAGCGTCGTAACTGATAACAGACGTTACTTTCAATGGTGCGATACGCGTGCCGTCTAGTGGTTCCCAGCCGCTGTCTTCGTTAAGTTTACGCTCACCTTCTTGCCAAGAGATCGTGCTGTCTGTACGAAGGTTAGCAAGAATGCTGTAACCAAGCGTTGCTTCCGCACCCCAAACTTTCTCTGGTGCACGAGTACTTTCTAGTGCATCGCCTGCTTCGTTTACGTTCAGCGTCGAACCCAGGTCAGATTCGCTGTAGAACGCTGCAAGAGAGTAGTCCGCTTCACCAAGGAAGCCGCGCACACCCACTTCGTAGTTGTCAGTAGTAATTGGCTTGATAGCACCTTCAACTGTTGAGCTGTTACCAGAACGAATGTCACGTAGTGCTTCGTTCGTTGACATACCTTGCGCGAAAGACGCAAACAGCTGGTGGTTGTCGGTCAGATCGTGTGTCACACCAATGTTGAATAGGAACTCGTCAAAGTACGGATCACCGCCTTGAACTTGATCACCTGCATTGTTGTGCGTGTTACCTACCGTGAAATCATCCATGCTTAGACGTACGTACTCGTAACGGATACCGTAAGAAAGAACCGTGTTATCGCTTACATCAGTAATGAACTGTGCGAATGGTGCGATAGCAAACTGCTCTACATCCGGTGTGTTGTTGTAGAAACCAACGCTGTTTGGCTGTTTGAACGACTGTTGTTCAACGTCCATACCCCAAGTCACGAATGCCCAATCAATTTGGCTAGAGATGTTGGCTTTCACACCGAAACGATCAAAATCTGTCTCGTTGTGGCCATATAGCGTTTGACCAAAGGTTGGAGAATTTGGGTTCTTATCTTTCATCGCAAGCGTGAACGTCTCAGTATCTTGAGCCATCCAGTAACCCGTTACGTCGAGCATACCTAGGCTAAAGCCCAGATCTTGGTAACGTGCTTGGTAGTTAGCGAACGTACGTGTCACGTCATTTGGTTTCGCGCCATCTTTGCCTGCAACGCCGTTGTTGTAACCAGGGCCGCAGTGAACCGCTTCTGCAGGTTTGCCGTTAGCTGCGTCACCATTCGCCGCACACCAACCGTCGTTGTCAGTAATGTTACGAACGCCAACGGTTAAAGTTAGTGAACGATCTTCGTCGATGTTACGGTTCCAAACGCCGTTTACGTTTAGGTTGTCCATGTCATCTTCGTTGTTTACCGAAGGTAGGCGGTCACCGTTAGCATCGTAGCTGCCGCCACGTTGCTCGTAACCCAAACCTAAACGCCATTGATCTTTCTCATCACCACCCGTCGCTTCTTGGTACACGTTCCAAGTGAACGCATCGCTACCAAACTCTTGGAAGCTTGTGCCAACTTTAGTGCGGTATTCTACTGCACCTTCTTCTGGCATTTTGGTGATCACGTTGATGATACCGCCCTGTGCGCCAAGGCCGTATACCGCAGAACCACCACGGATAACTTCGATACGCTCTACGTTTTGTGGATCAATGGCCGACAACTCTTGGCCGAAGTCTAGGAAGCTGTTGTTTTGTGCAACGCCGTCAATCAATAACAGAACGCGACGACCACGAATTTGGTTTTGACCTTTGCTGCTCAGGTTACCGTGAACAGAAGTACCCATACCCGGAACCAACGTTGAAAGCACATCGTTGATGCTGCGGCTTTGGTTTAACTGAGATTGAAGTTGTTCTTGATCGATAACGGTCACAGAGCGAGGAACGTCGTTAAGCAGCTGTTGAGAACGGCTTGCGGTAACAACCATTGTTTCCATTGCTTGGACTTCGTCGTTACTTTCTGCTGAAACGCCGAAAGATGAAAGAGTAATTGCACTTACCACTGCAATATTTAGCTTAGATAGTTTGAGTTTCATAACTTCCTGCAACTAAAAGTTGTCTTTTATAAACTTGTTAATAAATCGATTTAGCTAGCGATTATTGAGCACTTTGTAATTGCGTGGTAGTCTAGCACGCAAAGAAGTAATGTAAATATCAATAATTATCATTTGTCATTTAATGAGCAATTTTACTGCAGTCGTTATCATTTCAATAATTAGCCAAATGCTGTCTATTCAGCTTGCTTATGCAAGTGGATTAAACGCATCCGTTGTCGATGATCTAGACCATACTATTTCGACGTCGAATGTGACCCATTTCCCGCGTGTTGCAAGCGTGTCTACTTTTGGTGCAGAGCTAGTAATAGCAATGGGTGAGAAGCCTGTTGGTGTGTCCGATTACCCCGGTGAATTTCCTCCTTATCTCTCTGCTTTAAATGACGTGCCAAGTCTTGGTAATCGTTCAAGAACCAGCTTTGAAGCTTTGTACGATGTTAAGCCAGATTTGGTCGTTGGTTTGGGGCGAATGTTAGAGCCTTACTATCAGCGCTTCGTCGAAATCGCACCGCCTCTCGGTTTTGATTTGATTACTTTAGAAGACAGTTTTTCTGCGGTAGAGCGTGCAAGCATGGCAATGGGTCGAGAAGAGCAAGGAAAGTCACTAAATATGTGCTTTAAGGCTTTTCTTGATGAAATGCAATCAAAGCTCGGTAATAGACAGTTTTCTGGTTTGTTTCTGACAAGTGCAGGCGTCACTCCGCGAGCATACTACTCACACTTTATGTCCGTCGCTCTTATGGAAAAATTGAATATCCGAAGTGCGAATGGTGATTCGCCGTACGCGACGAAAACGCCTTTTTCTGGACAGGTGGGTCTTGAGTGGTTGGTGAAACTCGATCCCGATGTGATTTTCATGTACCAGAACGCCGAGCCACAATTTACCGAATCGAAAATTTGGCAAAGCCTAAAAGCGGTGAAGAACAATCGAGTTTACTTGGTTGATATGACATGGCGAGAGCCAGAAGGGCCACTTTCACGAATTTGGGTTGCGATGGATATCGCCCACAAAGTGTATCCCGATCTTTTTCCTGCGCCTTCTGTTGAACGAGTTTATGAGGTGATCAATGGCTCATGCTCTTAGGATAACCAAACCAAGTGCGGTGATGGTTCGCAGTTTGGCGACGGCTTTGTTACTAGCTGTGGTTTATGCGTCTTTGTCGAGTGGCATTTACCATTTTGATGCACAGCAGATCATGGCGTTTTTGATTTCTGATTCAAGCAGCCAAGCATCTTTAGTGTTTTGGGAACTACGTTTACCTCGCACCTTAATCGCACTCTTTGGTGGGGCGGCGTTGGCGGTATCCGGCTCGCTCATGCAAGACATCGTTCGCAACCCGTTAGCGTCTCCAAACCTGACCGGTGTGATGTCTGGCGCTGCGCTTAGCGTGTTAACGGCGACCATGTTCTTGCTGCCATTGCCAACTTTGTTTTGGGGGATTGTAGGTGGTTTGCTTGGCGGCGCCATTACCTTATCCATTAGTTGGAAACAGGGCGTCACACCAGCGCGTTTGGCGTTAGCTGGCATTTCTGTAAGTGCGTTTTGCCAAGCAGCGGTGACCTACATTCTTCTGTCGGATCGCGTAGACAGTGAGTCACTGTTTTTCTGGTTAACGGGCAGTAACGCAGGCGCGAATTGGTCGGTGTTTACGCCGCTTGTTTATACCGTCATTCCTGCGTTTATCTTGCTTGCGGCGACACATCGACAGCGTGGTTACTTACTGCTAGATGACACGGTTGCTCGTGGTTTAGGTATCGCGATCAACCGTTATAGATTGGCGTTTGGTTTTGTCTCTGTCGTGCTTACTGCGGTTGCGGTTGGTGCATTTGGTCCTGTCGGTTTTGTTGGCCTTGTTGCCCCTCATCTCGCTCGCATGATGGGGTTGGGACTTGGCGGTGCAGCTTTGATTGGTGCGGCACTCGTTACTGCAGCAGATCTCCTTTCTCGAACCCTGCTTATGCCGTTGGAAATTCCGATTGGCGTCATTACCGCGACTTTAGGTGCGCCTTGGTTTCTTATGTTGATTGTTCGTAAGCTGAGAGGGAAATAATGAAAACGCGTTTCTTATTCCCTTGCTTGGCTTTGCTGGTGTTCGCTCCTGCACTGTTTATCGCTTCCAACCCAGAGCTTAGACAAGCAGGTGAACTGTTTATTACTCGCGGTACTTACCACCCATTTTGGTCGCTAACGTTACCAAGATTTTTGCTGGCGATTATGGCGGGTATGATGCTGGCAGTATCCGGCTTATTGCTGCAAACCACCCTCAAAAACCCGTTGGCAGACAGCGGTATTTTAGGGGTGAACGCTGGTGCTTCTCTTGGTGCTGTTTGTGCGATTTTGTTGCCCGCTTGGTTTAATTGGAATATCACCACAGAAAGCGCGTTGCTGCTGTTTTCAATGGCGGGTGGTTTGCTCAGTGCGATTCCTGTTTTGATCGTTAGCCGAATCGGAAATACCAGTCTCACTCTACTCACAGGTGTGGCGATCACGGCGATTCTTGGCGCATTGAGTTCGGCGCTGATCTTCACTATTGGTCAGGGTAAAACCGACATCGCATTGCAATGGATGGCGGGTGGTATGTATGGCCGAGGTTGGGAGCAAGTAAGTTATCTTCTGCCTTGGTTCTTGGCCTGTTTAGCGTTCATTGTTTTGGTGTATTTGCCATTGAAATGGGTACGCTACGATGATGCGATTTTGCGTGGTATTGGTATTAACGGTGCTTTGCTGCGTTTGGGGATTTTATTAGGCACGGTATTTATTACTGCGCCTGCTGTCTCAGCCGTTGGGCCGATTGGTTTTGTGGGATTGGTGATTCCGCACATTGCACGTTTGCTCAGTGCGAATGATCCTTTGCGAACCATGTTCACGACTTTGATTTTCGGCGCTGGCTTCCTCGCTCTTTCAGATGTTTTAGCCAAACACTTACTGTTCCCAACCGAAATCCCAGCGGGCGTGATTACCGCACTGCTTGGTGTGCCATTTTTCCTCTTCTTGTTAAGGAAACACTCATAATGACCCTATCTTCAAAAGGGCTTGAAGGGCAATCGCTCACCTCAGGCTACAACGATACGATGATCTTGAACGATGTGAACATCCGTCTTCAAGAAGGTAAGGTGACGGCGTTCATTGGCCCAAATGGGTGTGGGAAAAGTACGCTGATGAAGACCTTAACCGGTGCAATAAAAGCGAAAAAAGGCGACGTGACTTTTAAAGGTAAAGCGCTTAACCAATGGAAGCTTAAAGATCTCGCTAAGCACATTGCGATTCTGCCTCAACATCCTACTGCACCAGAAGGTGTATTGGTCGAGCAGCTTGTTGCGCTTGGTCGTGTTGCTCATCGCAAGTGGTATCAGGGCAACAGTGAGCGTGACCAAGAAGTGATTACTGAATCGCTTGCTTCTGTCGGGTTGGCTGGTTACGAAAAGCGTGTAGTGAGTACATTGTCGGGTGGTGAGCGTCAGCGCGTTTGGCTGGCGATGTGTTTGGCGCAAGAAGCTCAGTGGTTATTGCTGGATGAACCAACCAGTTATCTCGATTTAGGTCACCAACTCGAGCTACTCGAAGTGCTCGATAAGTTGAACAAGGAACGCAACTTAACCATCGTTTATGTTCTCCATGAGCTGAGCCAAGCTGCACAGTTCTGCGATGAACTGGTACTAATGAAAAAAGGTCAGATCTTAAAACAGGGAGCGCCTTTGGACGTGCTCACTGAATCGACCCTTGAATCGGTGTTTAAAGTGGAAGGAAAAATGGAAGTCATTGATGGCTACGTTTACTGTTTACCAAAAGCTTATGTTCGTGAGGAAGTGCGTTAATGGAAAACCTGTTTAATCAGTTTCGTACTTTAGTGTCTTTGCCTGAGAATGTTAAAACGCTGAGTGTCAGCGAGCAGCAAGCCATCTTGAATCGACACGAACCTTTCTTCCGCTTACGTTTTGCTGAACAGCTGAAAGGCATTAAAGCCAGTGAATGGTTTGAGCGTGAGTTTCCTGCTGTTGTGCAAGATTACGCAGATTCTATTGAGGCGAAATTGCCATTTGCCGTGCCGATTTGGCAGAAAGTGTTCAACGCGATTTTGCTCACGTCGCTGGTCGGTCACCGTGTGGTGTTTGATCGCGTGTTGCAGTTAACACTCGATGATCTGTATCTGACGATTGGTGAAGACCATCGTGTCGCAAGCATTGAAGTGTCGAGTGCAACGCCTTTCTTTGCTCTTGAGAATGGCAACGAAAACGCAATGCAAGTGGAATCGGAACTGGCCTTAGATGAGAAACTCGCGCAAGTCATTACGACGCTCTCGGAGCCATTGGTGCCGTTGTACAAAAAGCAGAAAGTCAGCCCTAAAGTATTTTGGGGGAATGCCTTGTACGCGTGTGATTTGGCGTTTTCTAAACTTGCGCATCAACCATTGGCAAATGACAGGTTAGATCTAGACGTGCAAGCTACATCAAAGTGGCAGCAAAACCTATTTAACGCGGTAACACCAAAAGGCGGTGAGTTAAACGCGGTGAAAAAGGTGACCTTTAATGGTTTTCAAAAGCTCTACGTGAGACGAGAAACGTGCTGTCTGAAATACAAAATTGAAGGCAAAGAAAAGTGCTCAACCTGTAACTTGCACGAATCAGAAATCCAAGAAAATATCATGCGTAACAAGCTGCTTAGTGCTATCGCATAGTTTTGCCTGCATCGCTTGTTGATATCCTTTCCCTCATCGGCGATTTTCCAATTGAGAATCGCCGTTCTAAATCAAGCCATACGCTTTTAAAATCACAATCCCTACGGTACAAGTCACTGTTGAAAGCACAGTTGTCAAAGCAATGATGTTCGCTGCTAAGACGGAGTTTCCTCCCATCGAGCGTGCCATCACATAACTTGCCGCCGCCACAGGAGAGGCGTTCATAAAGAACAGAATGCCAAGCTCAATCCCTCTAAAGCCGACTAAATACGCGCCTGTGGTAATCACAATAGGGGCGACGATCAGTTTGTAGCTGCTGGCGAACCAAGACGGTCCTTTCTCTTTCTTCATCAAACTTAAATCGAGTGAGCCACCGGTACACAAGAGGGCGAGGGGAAGCGTCATCTTCGATAGATAGTTACCGGCATCAATTGCCACATCTGGAACCGGAATCGACAGAAGGTAGAACACCATGCCAGAGACAATCGCGATGATCAGTGGGTTGCGGGTTAAGGTTCTTACCATCATTTTGGCGGCTTGAGATCCAGACGTTGCGCTTTTTGGAGACAGACAAATCACCGCTTGTACGTTATAGATAAAGGTGGTTACCGCAACATAAAGTGCAGCCAGAGCCACACCTTGAGAACCGTAAGCATTCGCCACATACGCAATACCTATGATGCCCGTATTAGCGCGAAAGCCACCTTGAATCAAAACACCTTGGTCTGGTGAAGATTTGAAGAACAGTTTGACGGAAATATAGGTGAAGATGAAAAACGAAATGCTGGCAACAATGCCGTAATTGACAAAGCCACTGGCTGCGGAGAAATCGTGTTCGGAGACGACGATACTCAAAAACAACATCGCAGGCAGCGTGACCTGAAACACCAGTTTAGAACCGACTTCGATAAAGTTGTCGTTGATAAGCCCAATGCGTTTGAAGATAACGCCCAACACTAGCATCAAGCAGATGGGGCCAGTGATCGACAACGAGAATTGCAACTGATGTAAAACAGCATCCATGAGTGTATCCGCAGCAAAAAAGTGTTCTTTCTAGTTATTCCCCAATGGAACCATAACTTAACGATGGGAAACAGTAGGGTGATGATATTTTCTTCAGTAATTGCGGGGTTCTGGCAAAGATTAGAGGGAACAGGTTCGACAATTTTGCTCTAAATGGTGCGTTCATTGTGTAAATCGTTTTGCTCCTCCCATACGTGTACAGAGTCTTTTATTGCTAAAGTTGTCATTAGCAGTTTGCGAACGGATAACCTCATGATGGGTAAAGTACTTTGTATCGCTTTGTTTCTTTGTCTTTTTCATTTTCCACTCCTGCTTTGGAATTGTCGCCGCTAAGGGCCGAGCCTTATGTCGGGGATTTGGAAGTGTTGAAGGAGAAAAAAGCCGTTCGTATTCTCGTCTCTGCTGATCTCGGTTTTTACTACATCCAAAACGGCAAGCCGAAAGGCATCATCTCTGAGCTCATTCATGAACTTGAACGCCACTTGCACAAGAACAACAAGGCGATAAACATTCAGGTGATCCCTGTGGCGAGAAATGAGCTCATCCCCAAACTGATCGCTGGATATGGCGACATCATCGTGGCGAACTTAACCGTCACCAATGAGCGTAAAGAGCTGATCGCATTCAGCGCGCCAGTACGGGAAAACGTCTCGGAAATCATCGTAACTAACGGCAAGCACTCTGATATAACAACCATTGATGAGCTGAGTGGTTTAGACATCTGGGTAAGAGAGAGCTCCAGCTATCACAAGAGCTTAACGAAGGCGAACAACTACTTAAGCATCAAAAAGAAGCCTCTCATCAATATCATGTTTCTTGATGAGATCATTCAAGACTATGAGATCCTTGAGATGATCAGCGCTGGCTTTATTGATGTCACCGTGCTTGATCAGCATAAAACAGGCATGTGGGGCAATATCTTCCCTGATGTTATTTTCCATAATCAATTGACGGTCAGAGACAATGCGCAAATTGCTTGGGGGATAAGAAAAGATTCCCTACAACTTGAGCAAGCGGTAAACAAGTTCATCAAGCAAGTCAGGATTGGCACCTTATTCGGCAACGTGGTCAATGAAAGGTATCTAGAAAACGACAAGTGGTTAAAGAAGTTCCTCAAGCGAGAGAATGTGACGCGCGCTAAAGAGCTTTGGGATATCTTCTATCTCTATGCTCAAGAGTATCAGTTCAACCACTTATTAATGATGGCGCAAGGCTTTCAAGAGTCGGGGTTGAATCAGAATGTTATCTCGCACAAAGGTGCCGTGGGCATCATGCAAATATTACCGACCACTGCAAGAGACAGGGCGATAAACATCTCCAATATCTACGAAAAAGAGCCCAATATTCACGCGGGCTTGAAATACATGCATTACCTGAGGAAGTACTTTTTTAACGATGAGGCGATAAGCGAAAGCGACATCATTTACTTCTGTCTAGCAGCCTACAATGCAGGGCCCGGCAACATCAGAAAGATGAGAAGAATCGCAGAAGAAAAAGGCTATGACCCAAATGTATGGTTCGATAATGTGGAAGTTGTGACGCGACAATACATAGGGATGGAGCCAATAGGCTATGTGACTAACATTAACCGCTACTTCATTGCGTATAAGCTTTTAAAGCGATTGAACAACCGCCGCAGTGAGCTTGAGCCTTACCTTCATCCTCCTTACAAACGTTCTGCGATTAAGCTCTATTATTAGTTCGCAATTGTACGCTTGCCTTTTCCTGACTCGAATACATTCAGTTCGAACTGATGGACTTTAAACTCGCGGCTCTCGAAATCATTAACGAGAACCTCCCTGCCGAGTGCGAAGGGAGGTTCTTTGTATTGCTCAATATGCTTTATAGGTCAAAGCGATCGTTATTCATCACTTTCACCCACGCGGCCACAAAGTCTTGCACAAACTTCTCTTTGTTGTCGTCTTGAGCGTAAACCTCAGCATAAGAGCGAAGTACGGAGTTAGAGCCGAACACCAAATCCACGCGTGATGCTGTCCATTTGGTTTGGCCAGAAGCACGCTCACGGATTTCGTATTGGTTGTCACCGGCTGGATGCCATGTGTAGCTCATATCGGTGAGGTGGACGAAAAAGTCATTGGTCAGAGCGCCGACGTTATCGGTGAACACACCTTGGCTCGTACCGCCATAGTTCGTGCCGAGAACGCGCATACCACCGATAAGCACCGTCATCTCGACGGCGGTCAATTGCATCAACTGGCTGCGCTCCAGTAAGAGCTCTTCCGCAGTGACCACGTAATCGGATTTTAGCCAGTTACGGAATCCATCATGAATGGGTTCCAGCACATCAAACGACTCTGCATCCGTCATGGCATCCGTGGCGTCTCCGCGACCTTGGCTAAATGGCACAGAGATGTTCATCCCCGCATTCGATGCCGCCTTCTCGATGCCAACGCCGCCTGCAAGAACAATTAAATCCGCCATGCTGATAGGGGAGTGATGCATCGTGCGAATTGCATCCAGTACGTTGAGCACTTTCTGCAACCTTTCTGGCTCGTTACCTACCCAGTCTTTTTGTGGAGCAAGACGAATACGAGCGCCATTTGCACCGCCGCGACGGTCAGAGCCGCGGTAAGTGCGTGCGCTGTCCCATGCTGTCGAAACGAGTTCAGCAATGCTCAATTCGCTATTGAGAATCGCCATCTTTAGTGCATCGATATTGTCTTCAGATAGGTAGTAAGACACCGGTGGCACCGGATCTTGCCATATCAAATCTTCCGCTGGCACATCGGGGCCAAGGTAACGAGACTTAGGGCCTAAATCGCGGTGTGTTAGTTTGAACCAAGCGCGAGCAAAACAGTCTTCGAACTCTTTTGGATTGTCACGAAAGCGCTCTGCAATCTTGCGATATTCTGGGTCATACTTGAGTGCCATATCCGCATCGGTCATCATCGGATTGTGACGGATGCTTGAGTCTTCCACATCCACTGGCATGTCTTCTTCTTTGATGTCTATCGGTTCCCACTGGGCGGCGCCAGCAGGGCTCTTGGTGATTTCCCAATCGTAGGTGAACAGCAAGTGGAAGTAGCCGTTATCCCACTTCGTTGGATACGTCGTCCACGCGCCTTCAACGCCACTTGTGACGGTATCACGTCCTATGCCTCGAGAGGTCTTATTAAGCCAGCCAAAACCTTGGTCTTCAATTTCTGCGCCTTCAGGCTCTGGCCCAAGTACCGAAGCATCGCCATTACCATGAGCTTTACCCACGGTATGACCGCCAGCGGTTAGCGCAACGGTTTCTTCATCGTTCATTGCCATGCGCGCAAAGGTGACTCGCATGTCGTGTGCGGTTTTGAGTGGGTCTGGTTTGCCATCGACGCCTTCTGGGTTCACGTAAATCAAGCCCATCATCACCGCGGCGAGTGGGTTCTCAAGATCGCGCTCACCAGAGTAACGGTTATTCTCACCGCCGCTCGGTTGCAGCCACTCCTTCTCTGCGCCCCAGTAGATGTCCTTTTCTGGGTGCCAAATGTCTTCACGACCGCCTGCAAAACCGAACGTTTTAAAGCCCATCGATTCATAAGCCATGTTGCCAGCAAGAATCATTAAATCGGCCCAAGAGAGCTTATTGCCGTATTTTCTTTTGATTGGCCACAATAGACGTCGTGCTTTTTCTAGGTTGCCGTTATCAGGCCAACTGTTGAGTGGCGCAAAACGCTGGTTACCTCGGCTCGCACCGCCACGACCATCCGCAATTCTGTACGTACCTGCTGAGTGCCACGCCATGCGAATCATCAAGCCACCGTAATGGCCCCAATCCGCTGGCCACCAATCTTGGCTGTCAGTCATCAGATCTTTCAGGTCTTTTTTCACTTCCTCGAAATCGAGCGAGTTAAATGCGTCGGCATAGTTAAAATCCGCGCCCATTGGATCGGTCTTATGATCGTGCTGATGAAGAATTTCGAGGTTGAGGCTTTTCGGCCACCAATTGAACTCGCTGGCTTGTTGGTTAGTATTCGCTCCATGTATAACAGGACATTTGGAGTGATGGTTTTTGTCGCTCATCTCTTGCTCCCTGACTGGGGGTTAGTGTCCTGACAGTTTAGTTACGAGTTACATATTTCGCCTTCGTGGTTTCGCTCAATTTTTCAAGGTTTTGGTCAAAAGATGATCCGCGTCATCCTTATCCTATTTAACAGTATTTGATGCTAAATAAGTTCAGTTCTTATCCATTAAAAATCGAAATAATCGCTTTCTCACCGAAGAGTCTAAACTGCGCTTTTTAAGAAACGTAACTGTGTAAATCATGTTGGTTTTCATTGAACTTGTTCTAACGTCATCACACTTCTCGGACGAAGTGGTTTAAGTTTTAGTCAAAAATCGTAAGGCTGTATTCAGCAGAGTGAATCGAAGAAAGTGTGATGTATCGATTTACCGAAAAGGATTTACCACTGTCCCACTCAATATGAGAACGGAGCAAGCAGCGTTGCTCGGGTGCTCTAAAGTCGAGAAGTAAAGGATGAGAAGCAAACAAAACAAAGCGGTATTGTGCGCATTTGTATCAGGCAGCCTGTTTGGCGCCGCCCTGGTCATCGCCATGTATATCCAGATTTGATGCGGTGTTGGCGAACGTGTCAAAACTGAAAAATCAAATTGTACAAGGAGTAGGGTTGTTTTCAGCTCTGCTCCTTGTTAGGTTAAAAGACATGAAAACGACATTTACTCCTTCATCAAACTTCTTCTGGTGGCGCTCTAATTAGAGCGGCGCGGAATCCTGACATTCTTACGCTGCTGGATGGTAGCTAAGCGTGTCTTGTCTTTTTTATCTCCAGTAGCGATCTAAATTTATTCGGAGATAAGTTATGAACACCAAACAAAATAACCAACAACGCGAAATCATTCTTACTGGCGACCGAGCAACAGGCTCATTACATTTAGGCCATTACGTTGGTTCTCTGCAACAACGTGTTGCGCTGCAATCTCAACATGACCAAACCATTTTGGTTGCCGACATGCAGGGCTTAACCGATAACGCGCATAACCCTTCCAAGGTTTCTTCCAATATCTTAAACGTGGTGGCCGATTATCTCGCTGTGGGCATCGACCCGGCTCAGACCACCATCTGTTTGCAATCTCAAGTGCCAGCGCTTGCAGAACTGACTATGTACTACAGCAACTTAGTTTCGATCGCGCGATTAGAGCGTAACCCAACCGTAAAAAATGAAATTCAAAATAAGGGCTTTGAGCGTTCGATTCCGACTGGTTTCCTGACTTACCCAATCTCGCAAGCGGCCGATATCACCGGCTTTCATGCAACCTTAGTCCCTGTTGGTGATGATCAACTGCCGATGCTAGAACAAACTAATGAAATCGTAAGAAAGATAAACCATCTTAGCGGAAAAGAGATTCTGAAAGAGTGTCGTCCGCTGCTGAGTGACGCGCCACGTTTGCCAAGTACTGATGGTAAAAACAAAATGTCGAAAAGCATGGGTAACGCCATTAACCTAGGCGCGACAGAGAAAGAAATCTCAGCCGCCGTGACGTCTATGTACACTGATCCAAACCACTTACGCATCGAAGACCCAGGCCAAGTAGAAGGCAACATCGTGTTCACTTATCTTGATGCGTTCCATACCGATAAAGCGTATGTGGAAGAGTTAAAAGCGCACTACCGTCGTGGCGGATTGGGAGACGGCACAACCAAGAAAGTATTGGAAGAGTGCTTACAAGAAATGCTGCGACCAATTCGAGAAAAACGTGCGATGTTCTTAGACGACAAAGCGCAGCTGATCGACATACTGAAACAAGGCAGCCAACGCTCACGTGAGAAAACGGAACAAGTTCTGTTTGATGTGAAAGGCGTATTCGGTTTGAACCTGTTCTGAAGCCGCTTTTGGTGACAGCGAGCTCTACATAAGTTCCAGCTCGCTGTCCCCAGATTCCTAGTCGCGCTTAGGCTTGCTGGAATGACCCGTTTGAGATTTGGGCGATGGTTTATAGGGACTTAACTCGCACTGAGACTCGCAACAGCGTCATTTCCTAGAGTGAAGAATGAGCGAGTAGGGAATCTCATTTCACACTCATGCCCGAAATGTCGTCATTCTGAAAAACGAGGAACGTATATGGACT
>NZ_JAHGAH010000211.1:0-16692 GCF_030248475.1 Vibrio sp. D173a | reverse complement strand
TTCCACTTCTTGTTGGAGCCGTACAGCTTCTGGCAACCTACCGCAAGATTTTGAGGATGTCCTTGTTCCCAGAAGGCTGTTTAGTTGCAGATACCGATCAACCTGCGCCTTATTCAGTGGTGACGACACCGGTAGAAAATGTCATCGATACCACATCGGCAGGCGATTCATTTAATGGTGGTTTCCTTGCGACGTACTTGTCTGATGGCAACATCAAACAAGCGTGTATGAATGGGAATACCCTCGCAGGCACTGTGATTCAACACAAAGGCGCCATCATTCCACGATTGGCAACCAATGCGGCCATTGCTCAGTTCAGAAAATAGATATACAGGAAACCACATGTCGAATTTAAAAGCTCAATTGAAAGCGTTAAAAGTGATCCCAGTGATCGCCATTGATCGCGCAGAAGACATCATCCCACTGGGTAAAGTGTTGGCAGAAAACGTTCTGCCAGCGGCCGAAATTACGTTTCGCTCCGATGCTGCTGTCGAGGCCATCCGTCTATTGCGTGAAGCACAGCCAGACATGCTGATTGGTGCTGGCACGGTGCTTAATCGTGAGCAAGCCATCGCAGCCAAAGAGGCGGGGCAACCTTTGTGGTTTCTCCGGGCTTTAACTCAAACACTGTTAAAGCTTGCCAAGAAATTGGTATTGATATCGTACCTGGTGTGAACAACCCAAGCGCAGTTGAAGCGGCGTTAGAAATGGGACTGACAACATTGAAGTTCTTCCCGGCAGAGGCTTCTGGTGGCGTCAATATGGTGAAAGCACTGTTGGCTCCTTATGGTGATGTGGAAATTATGCCGACTGGGGGCATCAACCCTTCGAATATTAAAGACTACCTAGCAGTGCCGCGCGTGCTGGCATGTGGTGGTACTTGGATGGTCGACAAAAAACTTATCGAAGCGGGCAAGTGGGAAGAGTTGGCTCAGCTGACGCGTGAAGCGGTCGCGCTGGTCGCCGAGTAACGATACCACTTGTCACAATATACAGTTGTGGCTCTAAATTTGGTCTAGCCCCAGAGCTTGGGGCTAGCACCGAAATCTAACTTCTAAAAATAAACCAATTTCTCTAAGCCTTTCTTTTCAAGAAGAAGGGGCGGGGTTTGCTGTCTCTGAAATCAGCACTTTTACACAATAAAATCTAATACATATAGGGTTTAACATGAACAAAGCACTGAAACTATCTCTGAGCGCTATCGGCGTATTCTCGGCACTATCGGCAAATGCGGGCATCAGCATTGTCGACAACGAAGAAGGTAACTTTTCTATCGGCGGTGACGTTGAATTGAACTTCAACTATCAAGATCGCGAGTCGAACGATTCTGGTGATCAAGAATTCAACCAAGATGGTCGCGTACTGATTGAATTTGCGGGCGAGAAGTTCACCAGTAATGGTCACTACGTTGGCGTAAAAGCACAGCCTCTGTTTGAAAGCACGGGCGAGGTAAACGTCGATGATGCATACTTCGAGTTTGGTAAAAAAGACAGCTGGGCAATCAAAGCGGATCGTTTTGAAGCTTATGATATGTTCTCTGTTGGTTTGGATGTATTCCTAGAGTACTCAGGTGATACGTCTAACGAGCTTTACACCGATGGTTCGGCTTATACCTATCAGATGAAAGAAGCGCGTGGCCGTGGCTCTGATGGTCAGCTGATGTACAGCCAAAACTTTGGCAATCTATACTTGGAACTGAGCACAATGATCGGTGATCGTTCAGATCTTTTCCATGAAGGTACCGATGGCGGAACATACCACGGTCAAGCCATTACAAGCAGCAAAGACTCCTTCTTAGTACGCCCTGTTGTTGCTTACCAAATGGGTGATTTCAGCCTAGCGGCATCGATGGAAACCAACCTTGTTTCTGATGCTGTAGTGACAGACCAAGGCGTCGACATTTCTGATCGTACTGGCTACGGCTTAACGGGTAACTGGACCAGCGGTGATTGGTCTGTGAATGCAAACGTGGCTTACCTAGATGCGGTTGACGAAAACAACTTCTCGACAGGTGTTAACGCACTGTGGAAAGGGCTAGGTATTGGTTACGTTTACGCGATGAACGAATACGAAAGCCAAGAGATTCAAGGCTGGGCAGAAGGCGATGTGAAGGTATCTACCCTTTACGCTTCTTACGAGTTTACGGACGTACTAGAGGTAGAGAACTTCTCAGTGCTACTGGGCTCTTACTACACAACCGTTACCAATAATCTTGATGCAACTTCGTCAAGTGAAGCGTTCAAAGAAGAAGACGATTTTGGCGCTCGTGTTCGCCTGTTCTACGAATTCTAATTTAGTCTAGCGCAAGCATAGCAACCACTAAAAAGGGCACATTCCGTGCCCTTTTTCTCGTCTATATTTAGCACTTTTATTTATGCAGTTTTGCGATCTGATGACTTATCCGTTTTTGCTGTTGTCTCTCTCGCTTCAGTAGACTTCTCTTTTAGCGTCACCACTTCTTTTTCTGGCAGTTCTGCGGCTTCTCCGAAGAACTTACCACCCGGCTCAATACTCAGATTGTTGCTCCAAATTTTGCCACTGACTCGGCCTTTTGCTAGCACTTGAATGTGTTCCGCATGGCAGTTTCCATCCAGTAAGCCATTGACGATCAGTTGTTTAGCGTAGATGTCGCCTTTAACACGGCCGCTTTCTGCGACGACCAATGTACCTTCGACATGCAACTGGCCTTCGATGATGCCATCAACCTGTATGTCACTTTCTACTTTGAGTTCTCCGCTAACAGAACAGCCTTTGGCGATGAGAGTTGAAGCTGATGAGCCACTCGTTGTTCCACGGTTTTGATTAAAGATTCCCATCGTATTCTTCGCTCCTTAGTAAAAATGTCTTCAAAATCATTGAGGTGCCAATCCACGAATGGCCTCGGATCTAAGGCTCGTCCAATAAATCTCACCTCGTAATGAAGGTGAGGACCGGAAGAGAGCCCGGTATTGCCTGAAATGGCGATGAGCTGTCCTTTTTTAACAAACTCACCCGCTTTAACCTTGAACTCTTTTAAGTGCGCGTAAGCGCTCGAAAAACCAAATGAATGCTGTAAACGCAACAAGTTACCGTAACCTTTGTTACTTCGACGGGCTGCTTCTACAACGCCATCGGCAGAGGCATATACTTTGGTGCCAGTGTTAACTGCAAAGTCGAGTCCTCGGTGCAGCTTGGCCTGCTTGGTGACAGGGTGAATACGCTTGCCAAACCCCGATGAAAGGTGTGCTTTACCGACTGGAGAGCCGCTAGGGATCTGGTTTAGCATCACCATTCTGACATTAGACGTGACCGCGGCGGTATCAAAGCGCGCATCTAGACTTTCAGTGTTGGATTCGTTGGCGACACCGAGTACTTTCTCCAACTCGCCCAAACGTTCAGAAACAAGTTGGACGCGCTCTTCTCGTTCAGAGAGGTCGTTCTCAAGCTCTGACTTCAGTGTTTTTAGCTGACTTAACTCTTGCCCCATATTGCGTGAATGCTCGGATAACTTTGCTTGTTCAAGCGCCGCCTCATCCACTTGAGAGTAGAGGTGATTCACCAGCATCGCTGTCGCTGCTAACCCTAAGGCGAATACCGCCAAGCACGTTTTAAAGTTACGCTGCATGGCTTTGCTGAAGTACCAATGCTTAGAGCCATTGATGGTCGAGATAGAAATAGTCAGCTGGTCTTTCATGGCAATATATAGGGCAATAATGGTGCGATATTCGTTATTGATAGCTCTGACTGTAAGTAAAAGCTCCGTCGTCTTCTAGAGGAGGAATAGACGGAAATGTCAGGTCGTGAGCTGTTTTCAGACAATAAAGAAAAATTTGCAAATGGATTTAATAATGCACTGAATTTGGACGGTAGGGTATGGCATCTCATTATTTTTATTGAGCTACTTGCTAATAGTGTGGCCGCGCAATTTAACTTACTTCACGGTTCGTCTTATAAATGTTGGATATTTTAAGAAATTGATATTCAGCAAATTGATAACTTTGTTTGTGCGTTTATGATGGCGTTGCATGTAAATAAATACCTGAATATTGGAATGAAGTTTCTCATCCTTTCAAAGCGTTTATTTAAGGCTTAATGCTTACTCAAACCAGCAGGTTGGTTTGGGGAAATAAAACCAAGACAACGGAGTTGGTCGTGAAAAAATTATTATTAGCTACTGCAGTGGTCGCAGCAGCCGGTGGTGCCGCATATGTGTACCAAAACAACCTTGCCCAAGGTGAATCTTCAAGCTCGCTACTTGCTCAAGTGCCTGCTGATACCTTGTTGGTTACCTACCAAACAGAACCTTTTAATCACTTCGAGTACATGAATGCATTCGGTACATCACAGCAGCCACCAATGGGAGAGTTGTTTGCTGAAGAAGAGCTGACTCCTGGTTTAGAGTTTGCGGTTAATTTCTTGGATGCGTATATGGCAGCGGCCTCTTCTCCTGAGAGCTTAAAAGCCTTCTTGGGTACGGGCGATATGGTCAACCCAATCATGTACACCCTAGGCCTTGTTCCTGTTTATAAAGTGCAATTGGAAAACCCTGCAGCGCTTTGGAAAACGTTGGATGAGCAAGAGCAACTGGCGGGCATTCAACATGAACTTGTTAAGCTAGATACCGTGGAGTTCCGTCGCTATGAGTTGACGGATTCGCAAGATCCACAACTGGGTATTGGCCTTGCGGTGGCAGTGGTTAACAACGTACTGACAGTGACTTTCGATATTCCTGAACTTGGTGTTGAAAACCCACTTAAACTGGCATTTGGTCTAGAAGCTCCGAAGAGCAGCATCGTTGATTCTGGTCGCCTCGAAGCGGTGCAAACTAAGTACGGCACAAACAACAACTCATTCGGGATTTTCGACATTCGTGAGATCATTAAAGGTCTAACGACACTTGATGGCAACCGAATGGCGCGCCAACTTAAGAATGTCGATTCTGACCCAACTTTAGAGCAACTACGTTCTCCAGCATGTCATACCGAGTTTACTCAAATAGCAAACAACTGGCCGCAGATGGTGGCGTTTGGAGAGTACAGCTCTGGTGATGACAAAGCTCGCCTCAATGGTAGCTTTGTTGTTGAATCGAAGAACCAAGTGATCCTTGAGGCGCTGCAATCTATGCGTGGCGTATTGGCAGAATCCAACGGTGAACAGAGCATGTTTAGCGTGGCATTAGGCCTAGACGTTGCTACTCTGGCTCCTGCGATTGGTAAGATCTGGACAGATTTAACCACGCCTGAATACCAATGTTCGCTTCTGGCACAAGCGCAAAATGAAATGCGTGGTCAAAACCCAGCTCCGGCGATCAGCATGGGTGCTGGCATGGCAAATGGCCTGAAAGGCTTGAGCATGGAAATGTTCGGCCTAGATGTGAACATGAATGGCCAATACGGACCTGAGCTAGGTCAGCTGGATGCGATCTTCTCTATCTCAGCGGACGATCCAAACATGTTGCTGCAAACGGCACAAATGTTCATGCCTGAACTAGCGCAGATTCAGATCCAACCGGACAACCAACCGGTGAATATTGGCGGTCTGCTTGAACCGTATGCAGGTAAACCAATGGACGTGTTTGCTCGTCTCAACGGTAGCCACTTAACGCTTTACAGTGGTGATGCGTCAGCAGCAGCGAGTGAGAAAGTTATGGCTCAGCCGCTAACAGCGAATGGCCTATTGAGCTTCACTATGGATTCGGACCGCGTACTGGAAGTGATTGAAACGGCATCTCAAGTGTCTGGCGAGCCAGTACCAGAAGACGTGAAGATGAGTCTACAAGGTGAGCTTATCGGTGGTATGTCTTTGGATGTAACCAAAGATGGCATTGCGTTTGACTTTGACTACACAAGCTCAACCAAACCATCAGTGAAGGTAGCGCAGCAATAAGCGTGATTCACAGGCATCAATCTCGAAGGATTTCTTCATAATAAAAAGGCGACCTCGGTGTCGCCTTTTTGTTTTTATTGCTCTGAAGGTTGCTCTGTGGTGAAGCCTCGCAAAACATTGGTCAGTGTAATGAGCGCGAAGACCACGATTACTAATGACAGATGCCACGCTTGGCTTAATCCGAGCTGCACCAATGCCATACTCACAATCGATGACACCACCATTTGGCCGCCGCCCGACATCGCCGCAGTTGCCCCCGCTTGTTTCTTATAGGGTTGCATTACCATGGCTTGAGCACAAGGTAGAGCGATAGCATTGCCTAAAATCATCAGCAGTTGGCCTAGCATTAAGTACAGCGGCTCAACAGGGCAGAAGAACAGCCACGCTGCGGAACTGACGTGCAGGATTGGCGTGACCAGTAGCATCTTCTTCGTGCCGATGATTGGTCGCACACGGTTACAGATACTGGTGCCGCAGATCATGCCGAACGCCGGAATCAGTGCCCACATCGCGTATTGATCGGATGTCATGCCGGTTTGGTTTTGCATGATGAAAGGCATCACCGAAACAGTGGTGATCATCAAGCTGAAGTTAAGCCAACCAATACTGGCAAAGCTCATAAAGTAACGAGAAGTCAAAAGGTCACGATATTGCAGCAGCATCTTTTTCGGTGATGGCAAGGCTGAGGTTTGTGTGATGGTCTCTTGGAAGCGAAATACGATCACAGCCCAAGCCAACAATACGTAACCCAACAGCGAGATAAACACCATGGTCCAGCCGAAGTGGGCGTTAATGAAACCACCAATAACAGGAGCAACTAACGGTGTAACAGAAGCTGCCATAGCAATGTAGGACAAAGCGACAGGGAGCTCAGGGCCATTGAAGCGGTCGCGAGTAGACGCTCGGGCTAACACCGCGCAACAGCCAGTTCCTAAACCTTGCAGAAAACGTCCCGCCACCATGCCAGTGAAAGTGTGGCTTAGGAAGATGATCATCAATAGGCCGAGCATGGCAATCAACAAGCCAGCCAACAGCACCTTTTTGCGGCCCAATGCATCGGATACTGGACCATAGATAAACTGTGAAGGCCCAAAACCTAGCAAGTAAACACTGACTAACAGCTGAGCTTGGTCGAGGGAAATATCGAAATCTTTTGCGATCCAAGGCAGGGAAGGGAACACCAAGCCCATGCTGAGCTGACCAACACTGATGATAAGACACGCCAGCAAGATGGTTTTAAATTCGAATGGTCGACTCATGATTTTTCACCATCACCACGGCGCCGCAAGCTTCCTTCTTCATCAAAATCATTCAGTTTGGCTTTCACACGTTTGACTGTGGATAGGCTGACTTCACATTGCTCAGCCACGCTCTGTAGTGTGTTTCCTTCCAGAAGCAAGGTCGCAATGTGCTGATGTTTTGCTTTGTCTGCCGGACGACCACGAAACTTATGTTTCCACATCTCAGGGTTGTCTTTAATTGCTTTACGGCCTTGTGCTGCGGCAAATAGACGGTGTTGAGTTTGTACTTGCCCATAACCAGAAAGCAGAGAGAGTAATGTTTGGGTTTGAACTGAATCTGGCTCAAATGTTAGTGGCTCACAAACGGTTTTGAGGGTGACGCCTTTATCAAGCAGTGTCTGAATTGTGCTCAATGCTTGGCTGAAATCGCGGCCAAAGGCGGTTAGCCACCAAAGCACCACCGTGTCACCGGGTTGAGTGGCGTTTAAGAGTTGTTGAAAGGCTTGTCGCTCGGCTGGTGGTGTGCAGCCGCGTACTTTGTCTTCAAGGATTGCCGCCTCTGGAGCACTGGATTTCAGTGCTTCAAGTTGCTCGGGATAAGCTTGGTTTTTGGGTGAGCGGCGCGTATAGATAAAGGTATTCATGGTCGTAAAGTGCCTCTTATGAATGGCTCATATACTGTAATGGCTCATAAATATACAGAGGTTCATTAGTAATCACAACACCAAATGAACCATTGGTTCGAAATCTTAGAAGTAGAAGTAAAAGATGAGGGGCAAGAGAAAGAAGAGATGAGGAAATAAAAAAGCCAACCGCTTGGGTTGGCTTCTCTGGAATTAGGCTTTGGTGGTGCTGCGCTCTATCAATTTGACTGGCACCATCATCTTCACCAAGCTGCTGTTTTTATTGTTGATTTGATCAACGATGATTTTTACAGATTCACGCGCAAGACGACGGAAGTCTTGGCGGAAAGTGGTCAGTTGGTAGCTCAACCATTCTGTTTGTGGAATGTTGTCGAAGCCGATGACTTTCAGATCTTGAGGGATACGAATACCACACTCAATACGTGCAATGTCCATTACTGCCATTGCAAGGTTGTCGGTCGCGCAAAATACGGCTTCTGGGCGATTCTTGTTTGCCAGCATAGCACGTACTTTATCCAGCGAACTTGCGTAGTCGTAGCTCGCTTCAACAATGCGCGGCGTCTTGCCCGTTAAGTCTTCAAACTCAGAGCTGAAGCCACTTTGACGCTCGTCGTTGGTAAAGGTTGGCACTTCACCCGTCAGGTAAACTGCGTTTTTCACCCCACTTTCGTGTAGCAGTTGCGCCGCTTGTTGACCAGCTTCGTAGTTGTCGCTGATAACGTAACTGCTCTTAGTGCCTTCGACGACTCGCGCGTACTGAACGATAGGGATATTGAACTCTTCACACTCTTCATACAGTGATTTGTTGAAGGTAGCGGAGGCGGCAATGACACCATCTACACGGTATTGGAAGATGTTCGGGATTGAGTGGTTGTCTTCATCATCCACTTGCCATGGAATCAACACCGCTGAGTAGCCTTGCTTCTGCAATTCACTTGAAATCAATTGAAGTGTTTTCATGTGGATAGGGTAGTCCGCATCGGGGAATACCAAACCGATCAACTTAGATTCGTTGGTAGTCAAGCTACGTGCAAAAGCATTTGGACGGTAGTTTAGGGCTTTCGCGGCTTCGAAGACCTTTTGCTTGGTCTTTTCAGATACTGAGCTGCCCGGAACAAACACACGCGATACAGTAGATTGAGAAACGCCAGCCAGTTTGGCAACGTCCTTCGATGTTACGGTTTGTTTTGCAGGATTCATGTGAGTGGATTCATAAGTCAGTTTAACTGTGACTAGGTTAACACAAATAGGTACGTAGTCATAAAGGGAAATAAGCAAGATTTAGGTAAATAAAGGGTTGGATTGTCTTTGGGGACGAAGTTTGGGTAGTACCCAAGTCACATTTCATGTTTTGCATGCGAAAAAAGCCTTACCCAAAAAAGGTAAGGCTTGCTCTTATTTCCCATTTCCACTAAATCGAATAAGTTACGTAACCGGAATAACTTATCTCGTGGTTATCAGAAGTAGTAGCGAATACCTGCCGCGAATTGATCATCACGGTTTTCGAATTTGCTGCCATCGTACTGATCTTTACCTAGGTCGAACTGGTATTCAGTCCAAACTAGGAATTTGTTCTTCTGGAAGTGGTATTCAATACCAGGAATCAGCAAGTTACGCTCGTAACCTTGTGTCTCGTCACCGCGATCTTCCATGTAGTTGTAGTTCAACGTTGGGCGCAGGCCGTTGTCGAAGTGGTAGTAAGTGTAGATTTCACCACCTAGGGTATCGAACATTACGTCTGTACCGCCTTGGCTAACTGCTTCCCAGTTTTCGCCAACGTGGAAAGTCGCACCCGCGTAGAAGCCACCGTTGCTGTAGTTTGCGCCCAATAGCATGATGCGCATGTTGTCGCCGTTTTCTACGCCAACCACGCTTGCGTCTAGATCCGCAACTTCATTTTGATAGTAAGCCGCACCAAGTGTTACGCCATCAACCGGTTTGTAAGTGATCGACGCACCCATGCCGTTTTTCAGTGAGGCTGTCGCATTGCTTGCTAGAGCAACATCTTCACGTGTGGTTTGGTAAGTAAAGCCGTAGCTCACTTTTTCATTAATTGAATTACGGTACGTAATTGAGTTTTCTGCACGACCCGCACCGGATGCGATACCCCAGTCAGCTAGGTTGTAAACACCTGAGCCACGAGTACCGAATACACGACCTAAATCGGTGTACCATGCTACGTCGTAGAAGGTAGACCACTGCTTAGTACCCGCAGCAATCTTGCCGTATTTTTCGTGATCAACACCAGCGTATAGCAAGCGGTCGTAAATGTTGTCGCCGTTCGCGCCGGAGTTGTAGCCCCATTCCGCGTGACCGAATCCAGTCCAGCCGTTATCTAAGCCCATTTGGCCTTTCAAACCGAAACGTGAGCTGCCGCTGTTCCATTCGCCGTTGTCATCACCGCCACGGTCTTGGTAGCGAAGATCGAAACGGCCATCGATGGTTAGGCTGTCACCAGCGTCATTAACAAAAGTGTGTGCAGCAAAGGCTGAGCTAGAAGTAAGCGCTGCTAAAATCACTGCTGAAAGGGTCGACTTTTTCATCATCAATCTCGTTATTTAGGGCGCAGAAAGCCACCGTGCGTTCGTGCCCGTTGTGAATAAGGGTTCTATCTTGAGGTTGTGCCCCATCCTTGAGGCACGAGTTGGGAGCATGTTGCCTGAACCGAGAGGGGATTCAGGCAACATAAAGGCGGGTTGACAATCCGCCCCTAGGACTTCTTATAGAGAAGGGTTTAGGATCTGCTGAGTACGCTCGAATACGTCTAGACCTTGCTGTTTTAGCCAGTAAGGAAGGTCGATCAGTACCCAGTTCTCAGATAGCTTGTCGCCGTCACGGTAGTAAACGTCAACCACTTGCATGTCTGCGCGTACTTCACCACCTGTCATACCTAGGAAACCACCGATTGGTGTGTTAGATAGGTTTGGCCAGCCGAAGAAACAAGAGAAGTTACCTTCTGCGAAACGACATACGTGGCCGTTAAACTTCTTGTCTTTTAGGTTGTTACGGAACGGCAATTGGTGCTGCTGTTGGTAACGAGGGATTGTGTAAGACGCACCGATACCACATGGACCGTACCAGATCATGTCTTTAGACCAGCTCTTCTCAAGAACTTCTGGTGGGCAACCCATTGCGCCGCTGTCGTTTAGTGCGGATAGGTCATCAACCATCTTGTTCACTAGTGCTAATGTTGCTACGCCTTCTTCTGGTGCTGCGTCTTCGAACAGTAGACCGTCGTGGTTACGAGGACCAGGGTATACAAAGTGCTTACCTGTTGATGGTGGTAGTGGGTAACAACCCGCTTGGTCCATCGCGCCTAGAAGGTCTAGGAATAGGCCAGTCTTAGTGATCTTACCGTTTTCAACACAGTTAAATTCTGCGTAACGGATGTTCATGATCTTGCCAGTTGGGCGCATGCCTAGGTATTCAGCGTCGAATAGACCCATGAAGTGACCCATGCTCATTACCCAGATTTCACCTGATGTTACTTCGTTCTCACCACCGATGAAGATGTCTTGACGTCGCTGCATGCGAGTCATTGATTTCATCAAAGGAGCCCAGAAAACGTCAGCTGCTGCTTGAGCGCCTTGTTGCTCACGGAATGGGTAAACACCACGCCATAGGTAATCTTCTGAAGTGTGTGCTTTTAGTACTTCTGCCACGTTCTCGTGAGTTGCGTTTTCCATTGCGCTGAAGTATTCACGTACAACGCGTTTCGCTTCTTGATATTTAGACATAATAAACTCTCTTATTTGCTGTCGAGTCGGCTTTGGGAACAGGACTCGAAATTAAGTTTTTTCATCCGGCTGGGAGCCAGCCGGAGTTTTTGAAATTCAGTTACGCTTTTGCTGCTTCGGCTTTTTTGCTCTTATCGAACACGCCACCTTTTAGTGTCTCTGGCAGTGACAGCCATAGAAGACCAGCAAGAATCCATACGATTGGTGAACCCCACATTGCGGTTTGTAGGTCGGTACGCTCTTGGATGAAGATAAGTACCATTGGTGCCCACATACCAAGGATACGACCGCCGTGGAATAGCGCTGCGCCATAGCTACGTAGGTGTGCTGGGAACAGTTCTGAGAAGTAGCCACCCCACACCGCTGAAGAAGACAGACCGAAGTTGTAAATCAGACCAAGTAGAGCCAGCATGTTTAGACCGCCAATCACCATGTCGCCAGGTGCAACAAAGAAGATTGAAACCATGACGCCCGCTAGGATGAAGCCAAATGCGTTCACCTTACGACCGAATTTGTCAGCTACCCAACCCCAGAACCACGCACCAAACAGTGAACCAAATGCTGAGATAGAGAAGATGAGACCGATGGTTGCACCGTCGAACATACGTACATCACGTAGATAAGTGGTTACGAAGCCACCAAAGAATTGGAAACCGTAGAAGTTAAGGCCAGCCAGTAATAGACACGTTAATGTGATCTTACGGTAAGGCTTGCTTAGCATTTCGCCCCAAGAGCCTGTTTTCTCTGGTGCACTTGATTCTTCTGCTTTTGCTTGCTCTTCTTCACCGTAAGCGATCACTTTGCTGTCGCTAGGTAGTACAAAGATCATGACCACAGCGGCTGCCAATGGTGGGATACCACCAACAAGCATTAGGCTTTCCCATGGTGCATCGATGCTTGCAATAAATGCTGCATACGCACCCATAACCATCAGTGCTACAGAGAACATAGAAGACGCGAACGCCGTCAACTTGCCACGTACCGTTGGCGTAAATAGGCCGATCATCAGGCTCACTGCTACGGTGAAGTAACCACCCAGTGACAAACCAATGATGAAACGCATTGCTGCCCATGTTGTGTAGTCGGTGAACATCATATTGATGATCGTTGCGCCACCGTTTAGGGCTGTGATGGTAATAAGAGTGGATTTCTTACCAAACTTTGTTGCGAACCAAGCACAGCTTAACGCACCGATGAGTGCACCAACCGACTGCCAGGTATAGAACTGGGCAGTGTCTGATAGGCTAATACTATCATACGCTTCAACGATGTATGGGCGTACGTAGTCAATAATTACAAAGTTATAACAATAGAAAAAGTAACCAACCAGTATCGCAAGATAGGCAGCTACCCTTTGAATCATAGGAACTTCGCTCATGTGTCTTTTGGCATTCATGACCGATAAACCTCTATTTCACTTAGGATTTGTTGTTATTCAAACTTAATGAACACGATCTTATTTGGATCATCTTCGCTTTCGTGTCGGGATGAATCATAGTTTTTTTAAGGTTGTTAGATCCGTGATCAAAATCAATTTTAAAATGAATGCGTACCCATTATTTGGTTTTTAGTGATAATAGTCACACTTATTGTGGGTTTATCGTTTGAGAGCGCCTTTTTAAAGTAATATCTGGGCATAATAATTAGCTATCCGGAATTAGGAATACCTCAAAATGGTTACGTACTCAAGTTTTGTGGTGATTGCTTTATATGTATCAATTACCATATTAATCAGCTATTTAGTTAATAAGCGCTACAGTAATGGTGGCGACTTTTCTACGGGTGGAAAGCAATTTGGTTGGTTTACGGCAGGTGTTTCGATACTTGCGACTTACATTAGTGCGATGACGTTTGTAGGGATGCCTGGTTGGGTTTATAGCTCTGGCATGGAAGCGATGAGTATTCACCTTAACTATCCCATCGTTATCTTTTTTACTGTCATCTTCTTTGTACCTGTCTTTTATAAGCTAGGCCTGACTTCGATTTATGAATACCTTGAGCACCGCTTTGGGGTATATGCAAGAACCATCAACTCGATAGTGTTTATTGTGGTGCAATGCATTTCAGCGGGTGTGATTCTGTATGCCGTGGCGCTGATCTTAGTGCAAGTTCTGCCCATCAGTATTTCTGAAGCCATCATCTACATAAGTATTTTCACCGCTTGCTATACCTATGCTGGCGGGATTTCCACGGTGATATGGACTGATATGTTGCAATCTGCAGTATTAATTGCGGGCAGCATCGCCATCTTTGCCATTTTAGTGACAGATATAAATGCGGCAGATTACCTTTCTAGTGATCACTTGAATATCATCAACTTAGACTTTGATTTAGGCGTAGATACCACACTCTGGGCTGGCGTGGTTGCCGTGAGCTTTTTGCATTTGAGTGTGTACGGTACCAACCAATTGATCATACAACGCACACTAGCGACGAGATGTGAAAAGACGGCGCAGAAGTCGATGCTGTTGTGTGGTTATGGTGCGTTTTTTGTGTACTTATTCTTCGCGGTACTTGGTGTCCTCCTGAGTGTTTTCTATCAAGATCAATCGTTTGAAAACAGCAACGAAGTGATTTTGGATTTCGTCTTCAACCACACTAATCCAATCGTCGTTGGTTTGATTATTTCCGCATTGGCGGCGGCCGCAATGTCGACCTTGGATTCGACCTACAACTCAATGGCGACTGTCGCGACGTTTGATATCTACAAGCGTTTCGTTCGCAAAAGTGCCGATGACGAGCACTACGAAAAAGTCGCAAGAAAGATGAGTTTGCTTGCTGCGGCCATGGTGGTAGTGCCAGCTCTTCTGGCGGTATCGAATGAGTCGGTACTCAAAACCATTGCTAGCCTGACCTCCATCTTTGTGGGTATCCGTCTTGGTTCGTTCGTGCTTGGCTTATTCTGGGCGAAAGCCAATGAGAAAGGCGTGATCGTTGGCAGTATGATGAGTGTGGTTGCGGTGTTTACCGCGATGTATCTCGACGTGGCTTGGCCGTGGTTTGCGCCAATTGGTACGTTCGTCTTCCTTTTATTTGGTGTGTTAGTGAGTCATCGCTGGGGCGCTGTGACTGCCGAACAACAAATCTTTATCAACAATCAAAAACATCTTTTCGCAAAGCCAACCGCAAGCCATTACGGGCTATTGGTGTTCGCTGTGGCGACCATCGCCGCTTGTATGGTTCTCCCTGATTGGCTTTATGCTGCATTGTCGTAATAGGTAAGTTTATGCTGTCCATCTTTGATATTTACAAGATTGGTGTGGGCCCTTCTAGCTCTCATACTAATGGCCCAATGATCGCGGGTTACCACTTCACTCGTTTGATTGAATCGAACTTGGCAAAAGTGGTTCGTATTCAAGTCGATTTATACGGCTCACTCTCGCTAACGGGGATTGGTCACCATACT
Source organism: Vibrio sp. D173a (assembly GCF_030248475.1). NCBI lineage: Bacteria > Pseudomonadati > Pseudomonadota > Gammaproteobacteria > Vibrionales > Vibrionaceae > Vibrio > Vibrio sp. D173a. The sequence continues at coordinate 1,799 of NZ_JAHGAH010000211.1, read as the reverse complement.
GACCGTGCAACGATTTTGGGTCTATTGGGTAACAAACCAGATACCATCAAAATCGCCTCTGCGAACAAAGCGATGCGCAAGGCGATTGAAGAGGGCATGATGTCTGTCGATGGCCGTTATGAAATCGAATTCAACTACAAAACGGATATGTTGTTCCATGAAGAGAACCTTCCTCTACATGAGAATGGCATGACGATTACTGCGTTAGATGCGCATGGCAATCAGGTTGGTTTTGAAACTTACTACTCTATCGGTGGTGGTTTCATCGCAACGGCGGATGAACTGCAAAATGGCCGCGCAACCGCTCCCGTAGAAGTTGAGTTTCCATTCGCCAGTGCGGACGAAATGTTGGCACTGGCAGATAAGAACGGCATGAGCCTCGGCGGCATGATTCTGAAAAACGAACAATCGTTTCAGGATATGGAAGCCATCAATCAACGGGCAGAACAGATATGGCGTGTGATGACGCGTTGCATGGAGCGCGGTTTCGATACTGAGGGTATATTGGAAGGAGGCTTGAACGTGACCCGTCGTGCACCAAACTTGCTGAAGAAGCTTGAAGCAAATGCATCAATCGAAAACGATCCTATGGAAATCATGGATTGGATTAACCTGTTTGCTTTTGCTGTGAGTGAAGAAAACGCTGCTGGTGGACAAGTGGTCACGTCGCCAACCAATGGTGCGGCGGGTGTCATTCCTGCGGTGTTGATGTACTACCATCGCTTCATCAAAGAGCTCGATACCAAACAGCTTAAAGACTTCCTGGCTGTATCGGGTGCGATTGGCATCTTGTACAAAACCAATGCGTCTATTTCGGGCGCTGAAGTGGGGTGTCAGGGCGAAGTCGGTGTATCTTCCTCTATGGCGGCAGCCGGTCTGACCGCGCTACGTGGTGGCAGCAATGAGCAAATTTGTATTGCGGCCGAGATTGCCATGGAGCACTCACTAGGCATTACCTGTGACCCAATTGGCGGCTTAGTGCAAGTTCCGTGTATTGAGCGTAATGCCATGGGAGCTATGAAAGCGATCAATGCTTCTCGTATGGCATTAAAACGAAATAGTAAATGTCTGATCTCGTTGGATAAGGTGATTGAAACCATGTACCAAACGGGCAAAGACATGAACAAGAAATACCGCGAAACGTCACTGGGTGGATTGGCTTTAATTCACCTAGCACCGCCTTGCGAATAATGAGTTAAGCAAGTCTAACCAACAAAACAGCCGATGCACTGAGAAGCATCGGCTTTGTTTTTGTCGTTGTGAACGTCATGGGTTTGGCGGGTTTATCGCAACAGGAAGTAGGGCGTATTAACGTAAGCGTGCCCTGCTGATATTGCATAAGGCAGCACGACTTTGCCAACGGAGGCTGCGGTATTGACTAGTGGTTGAACGTTAATATTGGCATTCATTAAAGTAGGACGAACGTTGGGTGCTAAACGATAGTGACCGAGTGTTGAAACGCACCCAGAAAGTGTCGATGTAAACAGTATTGCCGATGATGATTGATTCTATGGCTTTCATAGTGGTAACAATCAAAATGGTATCTTGGCTCTGGCTCTGGCTTTGGTTGTGGCGATAAGCCCTGGTTGAGAGGAAGATTGCCCGAGTCGAACAAACGGCATCATTAATGCTCGACAAGTCATAGCGCGAAAGACTAAAAGTAACACTAGATGTTACTAAGCATTACATTAATTACATTTACGTATCCATGCATATGGTGTTCCATTTGGCCTAGTTGATGGACCTCTACTCGAAATGTCGATAAACCAAACCCAGCGTGTTGCCTGTCTCTTATACAC
>NZ_JAHGAH010000210.1:0-33709 GCF_030248475.1 Vibrio sp. D173a | reverse complement strand
TGGAGCGCTTACGTTCTATCTTCACTATTTCCTATTGTGTGACTCATCGCTTCCCTTGTAAGAACCCTATTCGCTCGACTTTAACCACTCGAAGTTATATAGATAGGTTTTGATTCTCTGATCTCCAGACATAAAAAATCCCGCTCGAAAGCGGGATTTCACTAAGACTAAATTGAACGCTGTTGGTGATTAACCTTGAATACCAACAATCAACCAAGGTGCGTTTGGTACCGTTAGGTCACGCTCTAGGTGCCAGATATCTTCGATATCTTCTTCGATACCTTCCTCTGCATCACGATAACGACCGCTGAACTGTAGGCTAAGCTGCGCTTTGCTTGCATCGTAGTCAGCACGAACAATTTCCGCATCTACGTACATAACATCAGTATGTTGCTCGCCATCTAGCTTCGCACGTTCTGCTTTCAAGTCTTCGAATAGGCTTGGAGAAACGTACTCTTCGATAGTATGAAGTTGGTTGTGGTTCCAAGCACCTTGCAGGATTCGGTAGTGCTCACGAGAGCCATTAATGAATGCTGCTTGGTCAAAACCCGGTGGGTAGTTATGCGGGATGTCAGTTTGTGAACCGAAACCGCCAAAGCCACCTGCGTTTGTGTTTGGTTGTTGCTCAAAGTTCTGCATGTTTGGTTGCTCGAACTTAGAAGCGTTGCCACCAAATGCTGGCTGTTGACGATGCTGATTCATACTGCCTTGCTTAGCACCAAGCATGCCGCGCATCAGTTTGAAGATAACAAATGCAATCAAACCAATGATCAGGATATCCATAAACTGGATACCTTCGAACGCACCACCAAAGAATGCTGCCAATAGACCACCAGCAAGAAGACCACCAAGTAAGCCGCCCATCAAGCCTTTCTTGCTTGACGATTTAGCACCTTGTTCTTTACCAATGGTGTTTGTGTTTTGTTGCTGCTGTTTAGGAGCAGGAGCCGTTTTATAGCTCTTACCGAAAGACTTACCACCACCAAACTTCTTCGCTTCCGCGATAGGTGTTACAGCAACGGTAACCATCAGTAGGGCGACAATCGAAAATAAACGTTTCATCGTTATCCTTAAAATTGACGATAAGTACTTAACTATGCTGCCGAACAATGTGATGAACAAGCATCCAATATCAGTAGCACGCTAAATATGAGATATAACCATCATACTCCTTCAGATACAACAATGAAACATTCCATAGTAGAAGACATGTATCAGAATATTGCCAATCCATAGGTTTTTGACTTGTTTGCGTTATTGACGCTCAATCAGTAGCTGACTATCATATTGAACGATGTTCAATAAGTAGTTTTAAATTATGGCGCGCAGAAACGATCACACCAGAGAAGAGCTAGTCAACTTGACGCTTTCCACAGTCAAAGACTTTTTAGAAGAGAATTCTTACCACGAGCTTAGTCTTCGTAAGATTGCGAACATGATTGGTTACGTACCAAGCACGCTTGTTAATATCTTTGGTAACTACAACCTACTGCTTTTACATGCCGTGGCCCAAACTCTGGATGAGTTGCAACAAGAAGCCGTCGCCGCGACAAAAAATAGTAAGGATACTCATCAGGCACTTTTTGAACTGGCCTACTGTTACCACGACTTCGCACAAAAGCATCCTCATCGCTGGCAACTGGTATTTGAGCACAACATGAACGGTGCGGAGCTTCCAGAGTGGCATGCAAAACGCATCGATGGCATGACTGGCATGTTGGAATTGCTGCTTGCGCAAATTGCACCACACCGAACCGAATCTGAAGTGTTACAAGCGAGTCGCGTTTTATGGTCTGGGGTACATGGAATCACGCTACTAAGCGTCGATGATAAGTTTTTTTCTAGCGAACCAATTGATGGTAAAGAGCTTATTGATAACCTGATTTCAAACTACCTGATCAGCTGGTAATAAAGGATTATTCATGTCATCAGACAGCCAGTCGTCTTTGCTTAGGCAGCGAAAGTTCCTCCCTTATTTTGTCACCCAGTTTTTCGGAGCTTTCAACGACAACATATTCAAAAACGTACTGTTGCTGTTTGTGGCCTTTGCTGGCTCTAGTGCACTACCGATCTCTAGCAACCTGTTTATTAACTTAGCGGCAGGCTTATTTATACTGCCTTTCTTCTTATTTTCCGCATCCGCAGGGGTGCTAGCTGATAAATACGAGAAGTCTTGGTTTATTCGTAAGGTTAAGCTGTTTGAAATCGGCATAATGCTACTGGGCGCGATTGGTTTCATCACTGAAAGTTACGGCGTGCTGCTCTTACTGCTTTTCTTGATGGGCACGCAATCCGCGTTCTTTGGGCCGGTCAAATACGCACTGCTTCCTCAGCAACTCAACGAGAAAGAGTTAGTCCCTGGTAACGCCTTAGTCGAAGCGGGTACGTTTATCGCGATTTTGGTCGGTACGCTGGGCGCAGGTCTTATCGCATCCACAGACAATGCCAAATATCTTGCTGCATTCTGCGTTGTTATCTTTGCAGTGCTCGGCTACCTCTCCAGCCGATTTATCCCTTTTGCTTCAGCAGGCGCTCCAGATATTCAATTTAAGTGGCAACCTTACAAGCAAACCAAACTGACGCTTTCCATCGCGAAGTCTGATCGAATTGTCTTTCAATGCATCATGGCAATCAGCTGGTTCTGGTTCTTAGGTGCGGCTTATCTGACTCAGTTCCCGAACTTCACCAAGGTCTATTTGAACGGCACAGAAAGCGCGGTTTCTTTCCTTTTAGGACTTTTCTCGGTGGGTATTGCTGTCGGCTCTATGGCGTGTAACTTGCTGTCGAAGCACCGCATCGAAGTGGGTATCGTACCGATCGGTGCTTTGGGGATCACCATTTTCGGTTTCTTGATGGCAATATCGATTCCAACGGACTTACCTCGATTCCACACTTTCGCAGAGTTCGTTAGCTATGACGCTTTCTGGCCTCTATTCTTCTATCTACTGATGATCGGTGTTTCGGGTGGTTTGTTTATCGTCCCACTTTATGCCCTGATGCAACACCGAGCGAGAGAGACAGAACGAGCACAAGTGATTGCAGGCTTGAACATCTTTAACTCTCTGTTCATGGTCGGCAGCGCTGTATTAGGCATTATTTTCCTGAGCGTGCTTGAGATGAGCATTCCTCAACTGTTCGCGCTTCTGGCAATCCTGAATTTTTTGGTCGCTGCATACATATTCCTCCAGATCCCTATCTTTGTCGTGCGCTTTGCGATGTGGGTGGTCACTCACACCATATACCGAGTAAAGCATAAGAACTTACATCACCTTCCAGAACAAGGTGGTGCGTTGATCGTCTGTAACCATGTCAGCTACATGGACTCACTGCTATTAAGTGCAGTTTGCCATCGCCTGATTCGATTTGTGATGGAAGAAGACTACGCAAATCTTCCTCCTCTACGAGGTTTCCTTCGTCGAGCTGGAGTGATCCCTATTTCTGCAAGTAACCGAACGTCTATCCGCCGTGCATTCAATGATGTCGAGAAAGCACTGAGTGAAGGTCATATTGTGTGTATCTTCCCTGAAGGGCGGCTAACCTCTGATGGTGAGATGAACGAGTTCATGCGCGGTATCGATATTATACTTCGTCGCAGTCCAGTCCCCGTCATTCCAATGGCGCTAAAAGGCTTGTGGGGCAGCTATTTCAGCCGTGCAAAAGGTCGCGCGTGCAAAGGGCTACCAACGCGTTTCTGGTCTAAGTTAGAAATCGAAGCAGGCACGCCTGTTGATCCAAAGCAAGCCAGTGCACAAACCATGTTTGAAAAGGTGCAAGCGCTTCGCGGCGACTGGCGCTAGATTCACCACAAGATAATTTTGGAATGTTGAACATGTGTTTAGTTTTACTGAACATATGTTCAATTCATTAAGACTTTCTGACCCAAAGCGTTACTGTATACTTCACGCTTTAACTCATAACAACGAACGACACCCTTGAATACAAAGAATATCCCCTTTGGATTGGCACTGCTGTTTTGTTTAACCCCTTTTGTGTCCTCTCCTATTGCGCTTGTGATCGGTTTTCTACTGGCGAGTTTTAGCCTAGTACCGACAGAGCTTCCTATTGCTTCATTTACTAAGAAGTTGCTTTCTTATTCTATTATTGGTTTGGGCTTTGGGATTCACTTTGACCAAGCACTTGCGGTCACTTCTGACGGCATCGGCCTGATCATCGCGACTATTCTTGGAACGCTTGTGATCGGCATGATGATCGCCAAAGCAATAAAACTAGAACGCACAACGGCGTATTTGATTGCTTCTGGCACTGCCATTTGTGGTGGTAGCGCGATTGCTGCGGTCGCCCCAGCGATTAAAGCAAAGGACGAACAAATCGGTCTTGCACTTGCAACGGTTTTCGTTCTGAACTCACTGGCGTTGTTTATCTTCCCTGTAATTGGTCACGCTATTGGTTTGGACCAGCATACGTTCGGAACCTGGGCTGCGATTGCGATTCATGATACATCTTCCGTTGTGGGTGCGGCATCTGCGTATGGTGAAGAAGCATTGACTACCGCAACAACATTGAAGCTTGCTCGCGCATTGTGGATCATTCCTGTCGCACTGATCAGTGCCGTGATCTTTTCTCGTGGAAACGAAGAGGAAGGCAAAAGTAAGTTAGTCATTCCTTACTTCATTTTATGGTACTGCGCTGCGATTGCATTCAGCGACTTCTTCCCACAATTTGAAGTGGTGTACCAAGGCATTTTTGCTATTGCTAAGCAAGCCCTTGTGGTGTGTCTATTCTTGATTGGTTGCAGTATTTCAGTATCGAAACTGAAGTCAGCAGGCGCAAAACCGCTGATGTTTGGTGTAACGCTATGGGTACTGATTTCAACAACCTCACTTGGCTGGCTACTTTTCAGCTAAACCTTGATTGATTTTATCTGGCTGAGTTAGCTCTTCTTTTTGTGCGCTTTGGCTTCTGTGTACCAACACTAAAGCAATCGCAACCAGAAAGGCGGTTAACTCGGCTAACGAGCGTGTTAAGCCCTCAGTGCTGACAGCAATGCCGATTTGCAATAACACCGCTGCCGCTAACGCTAATTTGATCATCCTGAACCTTATGCTTTATTCCTTAATCTTTGAGCATGATTATGATTCAGAGTTATAAGGATACGAAATTCCCTTTTCGACTAATTCATTGCGAAATCAACTAAGTTGGCTTTCTATCCAAGAGATAAAGGTTTTCATTTTAGTTCGATGTTCGTAACCTAAAGGAAAAGCTAATGGATGTGGCTACAAATGAAGGGCCAGATGTATTCAACAAAAACAACAACCAGTTCATCGGCATCTTAGTGAGTATTATTTCCTCTGAAATCTACAACCGTTATTCAGGTGTAGAGCTACCAAAAGCACAGGCTTTCTTTAGCAAAAAACGCTTAGTCACCGTTTTGTACTTTATTTTTTAACCAGTCTTTCACCGCTTTGCGCGAAATTTTGATTCCCCCATTCAACAGAGTTTGAGGCATTGCGTAATACGCCACTGGCCATTTGAATTTTTCTAGCTTAGTTTGCAGATGTTGTTCGTATTGAGCTTTGTCCAGTAACAACTCTGTTTGAATCACAGCAACTGATCGATGTCCAAATTCAACATCTTCTACCGGCACAACTATGCTTTGTGAAATACTCTCAATTTGGTTCAGTACTGCTTCAATTTCTTCACAGTGAACATTCTCACCGCCGGAGATAAATTGGTTATCTGCTCGACCAATGATCTTGAGTTCGTCGCCTTGCCACTCTCCAAGATCCTTGCTGTCAAACCAACCATTTTCATTCAGAAGTGAGGTAACTAAGCCTTGCTTGAAATAGCCTGCTGCTAACGTTTGTCCGCCGATATAAATACGCTCGTCCACCAGCCTAATATCACGATTTTGCAATAGATGACCCGCATTACTGATGCTATCAATTTGCTTTGCAGTTACGGTTGAGGCGGCTTCTGTCATGCCATAACCCAGCCAAGTTTCAATGCCTTGCTGTGTTGCTCGCAGTGCCAACTCATGAGCAACATGACTGCCGCCGAGTAAGACATGCGAGAGAGACAATTCGATTTGTTCATCCAGTAAACGCTTAAGCTGGGTCGCAACTAAAGAAGCGTGAGAGACACCAACAATGTCTTCAGCAAAATTTCCGCCCCCCACTTTGAGTGTTGCACCAGCAAATAGCCAGCGATAGACAATCGCCAAGCCGGACACGTGGTAAAGCGGCAAGGAAAGCAGCCAAGTATCTTGATGGTTGAATTGGAATTCGCTTAACAGACCTTGAGCAGAAGCCAGGTGCTGACGATGAGTATGCACCACGGCTTTAGGGGTGCCTGTCGAGCCAGAGGTAAACACAATAGACGCTAAAGCATCATGTGCGTAGCCTTCGTGTGAAGTGTCAACTTCACTTTGGTCACTTTGGTCACTTTGCGATTCGCTATCCAGAGTCGAAAGCTGGATGATACCTAGTTGCGATAACTGCTGTTCTGAGTAGCCACTGGCAACACCATCAGCAAACCACACGAAACGTTGTTGAGTTGGCTTATATAGCGTCGTTAACTTACCTGAGAGAGCCTCAAAAGGCTGCGGCATGGTCAACGCAGCAATTGCGCCTATCTGCTGAGCGGAAAGATAAAACCACAAGGTTTCAACTCGGTTCTTACCGACTAGCGTCACCACGTCTCCACTCGCGACACCCTGTTGTTGGAGGTAGCGAGAATACAAGTCAACACGAGCAGTCAATTGCTGCCAGTTAACTTGCTCTTTGATTGTCTCAAGCGCAACAGAAAAAGGGCTCACTTGAGCCCAATATTTCCATGGTGCAATCGCAATAGTATCTATGCTGAATGCCACACTAACTCCTGCTCAGATAGCGGAAGAACTGGAAGTTCACACTTCGGCCAACCCTGCTCTAGCTGCGCTTTGAACAAACCAATGGTATCTAAACCTGGGATCTCATTAGGTAGTTGCCATTGCGCTAATCGAGCAAGCTGGTTCAGGCCAAGGCTTGATTCAATGCTTGAACTGACTACGGCTTTAATACCTAACGTCTTCGCCTTTTCAATCAGCTTAATACAGAAATCAACTGAGCCGATCAGCGTTGGCTTGATGATGATGGTTTTTACGCCAGTGAGATCTTCCAAGCTGAAGTCTTCACGGCGAACCGCATCTTGCAGTGTTTCATCCCACGCGATTGCAATACCTGTATTGATTGCAAAAGACAGGCTATCACCCGGAGAGCGGCATGGCTCTTCCAAGAAGGTAATACGCTGGCGCAGTGACGGTGCAATATACTTAGCAAACTGCTGCGCTTTTTCTGGCGTCCAAGCACGGTTAGCATCAAGACGAAGCGTCAGCTGTGGAATCGACTCAAGGAACAAGTTCACCAACATGCCGTCACGAATAGGTTCATACAAACCCACTTTTACTTTCGCGACTTTTTCGCCTTCCATTTCGTTCAGTTTCGGGATCAGATCGTCTGGGTCACCGTTACACAGTGGGGCGACTTGGTACTTACCTTGTGCAGGTAAACCGCCTTCAAGCTCCAAATGGGCCATAGACAGACCAAATGCAACCGATGGGTACATGTGGTTGTAATCTAAAGGCAAGTTTGCCACCCAGCGCTCTGCTTGCGCTTGCAGCTGAATGCCCGCTTCCTCAGTGCCTTCTAGGCTAAAGCCAACCAAAGGGGCAACTTCACCGCGACCAACCTTGTCATCTTCCGTTAATTCAAGGATATAACCTTTACGTTCCGTCAGCTTGTTATCACGTAGTATTACGCCACTGTCCATTGGTAGACAGTAACGGTAAATCTTCGCTTTACGCATAATTCGAATCCTATGTAATGCCGTATATTCTGAGCTTTTTTAACGAGAGAACTCGCTAGTCTCCCAGAGGGCGAGACGCTCAGGACGAAAAACGAAACAGAGGAGCACAAAGGCTCCTCTTCTATACGGATTATGGGTTACGAGGGAACTTGTCGAAGTCTGGGCGACGTTTCTCGTTGAATGCGTTACGACCTTCTTGGCCTTCATCTGTCATGTAGAACATCATAGTCGCGTTACCCGCAAGTTCTTGCAGACCCGCTTGACCATCACAGTCCGCGTTCAATGCAGCTTTCAAGCAACGCAGTGCCATTGGGCTGTGTTGCAGAACTTCACGACACCAACGAACAGTTTCTTTCTCTAGATCCGCTAGTAGTACAACTGTGTTTACTAGGCCCATGTCTACCGCTTCTTGAGCGTTGTAGAAACGACATAGGAACCAGATTTCGCGTGCTTTCTTTTGGCCTACGATGCGAGCCATGTAAGATGCTCCCCAACCGCCGTCAAATGAGCCCACTTTAGGACCTGTTTGACCAAATTGAGCGTTGTCAGCAGCAATCGTTAGGTCACACATCATGTGCAGTACATGACCACCGCCCACTGCCCAACCAGCTACAGATGCGATCACTGGTTTTGGACAAGTGCGAATATCACGTTGGAAGTCCAATACGTTTAGGTGGTGCGTACCTTGGTCGTCTTTGTAGCCGCCGTAGTCGCCACGGATCTTCTGGTCACCGCCAGAACAGAATGCGTCTTCACCTAGACCAGTCAGAATGATTACGCCAACACCTGAGTCATAGCGTGCGTCTGCTAACGCATCAATCATCTCTTTTACCGTTTGAGGACGGAACGCGTTACGTACTTGAGGGCGTGCAATGGTGATTTTCGCGATACCATCTTCAGATTTGTGGTAGTGGATATCCTCGTATTTGTCGCCGCAATCTTTCCATTGAACTGGAGCGTAAAGTTCTTCTTCAGAAATGCCTACTGTTTTAGCCATGGTGATTCCCATTGTTCTCGTTGCTCTCACTCAAAGTGAGAATGAATTATTTGATCAACTTGCATCGCAAATCGTTGTGGTTGCTCTTGATGGACGTTATGTCCAGCCCCCTCAATTTGTCGATACGCCAACCCGCTTTTCTCAGCCAGTTGACTAAATTTTTTGTCTTTTTCGCCGCAGAGGTAATAAAGCGGAACTGATTGTTGCTGCAATGCTGGCAACAGATAAGATTGCTTCGCCAATGATGTCGCAATCAACATATTCGCCACCGCTGAACCAAGATTAGCACTTCGTTTCGCCACCAATGTTTGTCTTTGCTCATGGTTTAGTGAAGAAAAGACCAACTGTTGGTACCAATCGTTCAAAACACAGGCAAGAGGCTCAGTTTTGAAACGCTTAGCCCAGCGTGAATCGTTATCGAATCGTGCCTGTCTGTCTGACTCGCTTTGAAGCCCAAAGTTTCCTCCTTCAACAATGGCACCACAAATATTGGGTTCTGGAAAACATTGGTGAGCAAGGCCATGCATAGCAATGCGTCCACCCATTGAGTAACCAATCAGGATAAGTGGTTGTTGCGAAGTAAATAGTAAAGATAGTGCGGAATTGAGTAATTTGCAGCAATCATTCAGATCGCTGCAAAAAATAGATTGGCTGTGTCCATGACCGGGTAAGTCAATCGTTACTCGGTCATACTGAGGTAAAGCGCTCAAGCACTGTTGCCAATCCTCGCCACTGCCAAGCAAACCATGTAAAAACACCAGGGTAGGCAAAATGCCACCTTGGTGCTTTTCCGTTGCTGGGAAGCGCTCAGAATAGAGCATGCAAATTCTTATCGAAGGATTTTAAATGCTCGACAGCTTGGTTCGATGGCGTTTGCACTTCGACCACCAATGCGCCCTGCCCTGAAGCAAAATGTTCGGAAACCAAGGATTGGTATTCCGCTAACGAGCTTGGCTTCCGATACTGCAAACCGAACTGTTTCGCAGCGTGCTCAAACTCGTAACCATGAGGCATTTGGTAGAACGACTCACGATGTTCCTGCGGCACTGGCAACAAATCAAAAATCGCACCGCCATCATTATTGGCGATCACCAAGACCGAAGGGAGCTCACTGTGCGTAAACAGTGCCAACGAGTTCAAGCCATATAACGCAGAAGTGTCGCCAATAAACATCAACATCGGATTATTCCGCGCGCGTTGTACACCACTTGCAGTAGCAAACAGGCCATCAATGCCAGACGCTCCACGGTTAGTGAAAACCTCTGTGTTATCAAGCTTACCGAACATGTCGATTAAACGAACAAACAAACTATTGCCGACAAACAGATCCACACCTTGAGCGCGCTCGGCAACATCAATCGCCAATGCAATTTCACTTAACTCACTCTTAGGATCCGAAATAAACAGCCCTTTGGCATGCTGCGTGACCTGCTTGATGTCCGCTGCCAACTTATCTGCCCAGCCAGCGTGTTCTGATGAGAAACCCGACGTGCGTTCTACCCAAGCGCTAGGTTGCTCAGCCCAGTGCCATTGAGGTAAATGGCTCTGGTTGTCACGGTCTAACCGAGGAGAGACAAACCAATATTGTGTATCACCACCCTGCTGGTTGCGTGATACATGCTTCTCTAGCCAATGGTTAAAACGTTTAGAAATGATTCGGCTGCCAAACTGAACAATCAAATCACAGTCATCAAGCTGACTCGCCATTCTTGGATTTTGCAGCCATAAATCGAAATGTGCCCAATCTGAGCTCACACCACTTTGTGGGTCAGCCAGTACTGGCCATCCCATCTGCTCAGCAAATGTACGTGCCGCTTGCGCTTGAATCAAAGGCAAGCTGCCGATGACTACCAAGCCTTTGTTGTCACCACAGCTTGGTATTGCACTGCTGGTTTTTGGATTGAAGCGTTGGCAATATGTGACTTTGCTGTCTCTCCAACCGGCAACGGTATCAAGGTAACCCTGATAGGTACTCTTGTCTGTGTTGGAGTACAAAGGCTCTGGAAACGCACAGTTAATGTGTACCGCACTGCCTCTTAGGCGTTGCGTAAACATCACCTCATCGACAGAAGTCAGTAGCCAATTTAGAGGTGTTGATAGTGTTGGGCTCGGCAGATTTAAACTGTCTGACACATGTTCGGCGAAGATGCCTAACTGATTAATAGCTTGGTTTGCACCGCAACCCACCAGTTCAACCGGACGGTCTGCAGTTAGCACCACCAGCTTTTCACCCGTCAGTTTTGCTTCTGCAATCGCAGGTAACAAGTTCGCCACCGCTGTACCCGATGTAACAATCAGCGCCACTGGTTCTTTACTTGCTTTAGCAAGTCCCAGAGCCATAAAGCCCAAGCCACGCTCATCAAAGTGCGTGTGAATGGTAAAATTTGGGTTATCTGCCGCCTCGACCGTTAAAGGTGTGGAGCGAGAACCGGGTGCAATACAAACGTGATTCACACCAAAGCGGTTCAATTCTGTCAGGATGGTTTCAGACCAAATGCGATTTAAAACAGCTTGATCTACACTCATGATGCAACCCCAAGCGGCGGGTGGTCTGAAATAAGAGAAAGTAACGTCGACATTTTTTTATCTAACTCGGCCCATTCGTGTTCTGCAATGGAGCCAGGAACAATACCCGCGCCAGCAAACAGTTGTACTTGGTCACTCAAAACCAACGCACTTCTTATTGCGACGCAAAACTCTGCACGCTCATGGCTAATATATCCCATCGAGCCTGCATACCAGCCGCGTGCAAACGGCTCGTTATCCAATATAAATTGCATCGACGCTTTGCGCGGTAAACCGGCCACGGCGGCGGTTGGCTGTAAAGCTGAAAGCAATTGAACACCGTTGATGCCCGCTTTCAGATCCGCATTAATACTACGCTTAAGATGTTGGACCTTTCTCAGACGAACCAATCGAGGCTCATTTTCTACCTCAACACGCTCCGAATGCGGTGTTAACCGATCAATGATGTCATCCACCACATATTGGTTTTCGTTGAGGTTCTTAGAATCTTGCGACAACCAGTTCGCCAGCTCCATGTCTTGCGTCGGATTGTCACCGCGGCCGATCGTGCCAGCCAACGCTTCCGTGTGCAGCTCATGCCCCACTCGCGAGTAAAGTCGCTCTGGCGTCGAGCCCATAAAGCTGTGCTTGCTGTCTAAACTCAGCAAAAAGTGAAAGCTGTGATGGTTATTTAGGTAGCTCGCTTTAAGAAGCTGCGCAGCAGAAAGTGTTGAATCCAACATAACTGTCGATTTGCGAGCCAGAACCACTTTTTTAAACTCATCGTTGTCGATGCCTGTGAGCACCTTTTCGACCAACGCGTTCCATTCAGGCTGTGTTGGCGCATGATCAATTGAGCGAATATGGGATGAAATTGGCGCAAGACTATGCACGCCACATACCAACTTTTTCAAGCCTGCTAATGTACGTGTTTTATCTTCTGAGATATTCACCGCGAGTGACCATTGCTGATCAAATCGAATCAGCTCGATTTGCGGTAGAAAAAAGAAAGAAGGCATGCAGCGACGATTCTTCTCGTGCTGACCATCGAAAGAGCGACCACCCCACACGCGTTGGCCTTCGCCAAGGATCATATAAGCTGGGCCGGGCTCAACAAATGAATGGAGCTGACCCAGGGCAACAACTTCTTCACGAGTATCACGGGACTGCCAGTAAAACTTGGGAAAAAGTGGTTGTGCTTCAAGCCAGTCAATAAACGCGAAATTGGGTTTCTCGCTGAGTGGCTCGACTAAACGTGTTTGATCGCCTTCCGTTTGCTGAACTCGCTCGATAATTCTCTTTACGGCTTGATGGAACTGTGACAAATCAACCTCGAAATTTGTGAGGATTAAGGAAACTGACGGCTACTCTAAGTTTAGACCCAAAGCAAATCAAGATCCTACAGTATTTTTTCTTTGACTCTGAAAGGAAGTATAAACAAAACTCGACCACAAGACGGATAATTTTCGGATTTATATTCTAATAAAAAGCAAATTATTGTATTTTAATAAAGAAATAAATGATTTTTTAGGAATTATACAATGCAAAATATCGAGATGTCGTCGAAACTCGATAATGTCTGCTACGACATTAGGGGTCCTGTACTCAAACATGCTAAACGCATGGAGGAAGAGGGGCATAAAATCCTAAAGCTAAATATTGGCAACCCCGCCCCATTTGGCTTTGACGCCCCTGATGAGATTCTAGTAGATGTCATCCGCAATCTACCGACTTCTCAAGGTTATTGTGATTCCAAAGGTATCTACTCTGCGCGTAAAGCTGTCGTGCAGCATTACCAGCGCAAGGGCATTCGTTCGCTCGATGTTGAAGATGTCTACGTAGGTAACGGCGTTTCAGAGCTAATCGTGATGGCAATGCAAGCGCTTCTGAATAACGGTGACGAAATGCTGATCCCAGCACCAGATTACCCCTTGTGGACTGCATCTGTTGCGTTGTCTGGCGGTAAGCCTGTTCATTACCTATGTGACGAAGCCGCAGACTGGTATCCAGACCTAGAAGACATCAAAAAGAAAATCACGCCAAAAACACGCGGTATTGTTCTGATCAACCCGAACAACCCAACGGGTGCTGTGTACAGCCGCGACTTCCTGTTGGAAGTGATTGAGATTGCACGTCAGCACAAACTGATGATCTTCGCCGATGAAATCTACGACAAAGTGCTTTACGACGGTGCAACACACACATCAGTTGCAACACTAACCGACGACGTATTGGTGATGACCTTCAACGGCCTGTCGAAGGCGTACCGTGTTTGTGGCTTCCGTGGTGGCTGGATGTTCCTAACTGGCCCTAAACATTTAGCACAAGGCTACATTAACGGTCTTGAACTGCTGTCTTCCATGCGCCTGTGTGCTAACGTGCCAATGCAACACGCAATCCAAACCGCATTGGGTGGCTACCAAAGCATTAACGAGCTGGTCCTGCCAGGTGGCCGTCTGCTTGAGCAACGTAATCGTGCTTACGAACTGATCAACCAGATCCCTGGGGTTTCGTGTGTGAAGCCAAAAGGCGCGATGTACTTATTCCCGAAAATCGATACCAAGATGTACAACATCAAAAATGACCAACAAATGGTGTTGGACTTCTTGAAACAAGAAAAGGTCTTGTTGGTTCAGGGTTCTGGCTTTAACTGGCCGAAGCCCGATCACTTCCGTATCGTAACTCTACCTCACGTAGAAGATCTCGAAACCGCGATTGGTCGCTTTGAACGATTCTTGACGACCTACAGCCAGTAGTAATTAGTGCTGATCTCTCATATGCTTAGAGGAGCTCCTAGTGAGCTCCTTTTTTTTGTATCAGAATCAAAATTGGAGACAGCAATGAAAGAAAGCCATTTTTTCGCCCACTTGGCACGAATGAAGCTCATCCAACGCTGGCCCTTGATGCGCTCGGTATCACCGGAAAACGTTTCTGAACACAGCTTGCAAGTCGCGTTTGTTGCTCATGCCCTCGCCCTAATCAAAAACAAAAAGTTTAGCGGCAACTTAAACCCTGAACGCATCGCTATTCTCGCTATGTACCACGATTCCAGTGAAGTCTTAACGGGTGACCTTCCAACCCCAGTAAAGTATTACAACCCAGAAATTTCCAAAGAATATAAGAAGATAGAAGCGGCAGCTGAGCAAAAGCTGTTATCTATGCTGCCAGAAGAATTCCAAGATGATTTTGCGCCCTATTTGTTATCGCACTCTGCGCACGAAGAAGATGCATTGATCGTCAAGCAAGCAGACTCTATCTGCGCATACCTTAAATGCCTCGAAGAGTTGAGTGCTGGCAACCACGAGTTTGCCTTGGCTAAAAAGCGTCTCGACATCACACTGCAAGAACGCAAAACCCCGGAAATGGAATACTTCCTTTATACCTTTGCCCCAAGTTTTGAATTATCGCTGGATGAAATCAGCTAATTGATGGAGAGAAAAGTGTCGTTTGAATTAGATGCCTTATGGCAAGAGCGCCATGATGATGAGCACAAGATCCGTCGTGACGATCATCGTAGCCCCTACCAACGAGACCGAGCTCGTATTCTGCACTCGGCTGCCTTCCGTCGATTGCAGGCAAAAACTCAAGTCCATGGAAACAGCTTGGAGGACTTTCACCGTACCCGATTGACTCACTCTCTCGAAGCTGCGCAATTGGGTACGGGCATTGTGGCTCAACTTAAGAAGAAACAGCCTGAGTTTCGAGACCTTCTACCGTCTGACAGCTTGATTGATTCACTCTGTTTGGCGCACGATATTGGCCACCCACCCTATGGCCATGGTGGCGAAGTCGCGCTGAACTACATGATGCGTGAGCATGGTGGCTTTGAAGGCAATGCCCAAACCTTCCGCATCGTCACCAAGTTAGAACCCTATACCGAGCACTTTGGCATGAATTTATCGCGCCGAGCCTTACTCGGTCTGATCAAGTACCCAGCCTTGCTTAGTCAAACTCGCGCGGTTTGCCTGCCGAAACCAGTCGAGCACCAGCGCAAATTGAAAGCCAAAGACTGGAGCCCCGCAAAAGGCATTTACGACTGTGATAAAGATTTGTTCGATTGGGTCATTGCACCATTAACCGACAACGACAAAGCCTTGTTAAGCCAAATGCGCTGTCGTCCAGAATCGGATTTTGAGCACTGTAAAACACGATTCAAATCGCTCGACTGTTCAATTATGGAGCTTGCAGACGACATCGCTTATGGCGTGCATGACTTGGAAGATGCAATTGTGCTAGGAATGGTCACTCGTCAGCAATGGCAAGAAGGCGCAGCCAGTCAATTGGCCGATTGCGGCGATGCGTGGTTTGAAGAGCACATTGGCTCAATTGGGCAAATGCTGTTTAGTGGTAAACATCATGAGCGTAAAGATGCGATTGGCGGCATGGTCAATGCGCTGCTGACCAGTATTTCAATCAAGGTCGTAGATGAACCTTTCAGCAACCCCTTGTTGGCTTGGAACGCGTGTTTAGAACCACAGATGGCAAAAGCACTTGAAGTACTCAAACACTTCGTTAGCAAGTATGTAATTCAAGTACATCAGGTTCAGATTGTTGAGTACAAAGGGCAACAAATCATTATGGATTTGTTTGAAGCGTTAAGTGCGGATCCTGAACGCTTACTTCCGACACATACCCAAGCATTGTGGCAAGAGGTGGCTAACGAGAGCGCGAAAATGCGTGTGATAGCGGATTACATCTCGGCGATGACCGATGGCCACGCACAAAAGCTGCATCGACAGCTTTTCTCCTCAATCGTCTTATAGAGAGTGCTCCACCGGTTCTCTACTCGCCTTTCAGATAGTTCTTTTCAAATACGCCCGGAGGCATCTGGGCGATTTGAAATTCAATCATCTTCTCAAACGCCGTTAACAAAGGCGTGAAATCTTTCCCAGACTCCATCAGGCTCAGTGCATGAAAGCCGGCTTCCACGGTAGATAAGCTGTTGTTCGATGGTGCCTTACGAATGGTGTAATGACCTTGCAGATCCTCTGGCAGTTTCACTGTTGGAATGGAGTGCAAGTTGGTCGAAAGTTGCCACATTTTGTAGGCTTTCTTCCAAGTACCATCGAGTAAAATCAACCGTGTTTTCTTATCTGCCACCTCTCCAGCCATCGCCAACTCTGAAAGGCACAACGATTGTTCTGAAGGGTAAAGAATGAAATGTTGATAAGTGTCATCCTCAAGCAACACATTCAAGGCCTCGGTATCTGAAAAGTCTTCTCCGATCAAACAAGTACAATGAACTAGGCTCAAATTGAGAATTCGTGCCGTACCAAGAGGACGATTTTCTTCACTCATATGCTGAAGGATGATAAGTTCAACCTCGTTTGCTAGCGGTACAATCCATTGGCAAATACATGCTTTGCGCGATTTTCCACACTGAGAACAATAACGAGACATAGAGTGAACCTTTTTACATTGCTGAGCATCATCAGCGTTATCTGTTTAATACTGCAATTCGAACCAATGGCAAGCCTAACCGAATGGCACGCCTACAATATACGCCACGGCGAATGGTGGCGAATCGTAACAGGAAATCTCACGCATACCAACTTTGCTCACCTCGGGATGAATCTCGCTGGTTTATGGGTGATCGGGTTTATCTTCCGCCCTACCGTGCGTAATTTCACCATCGTATTTCTCGTTTTGTGTACCTTCGTTGGTGCAATGAACTTGTTCACCAATATGTCGGTTTACGTCGGGCTGTCTGGTGTGCTGCACGGCTTATTCGGCTTCTGGGCGCTGGCTGAGGTTTTCGACGGTAGAAGAAGCAGTTTAGTGCTAGTAGGCGGTTTAATTACTAAAGTCGCTTGGGAGCAGTTCTACGGCCCTTCAACAAGCACTGCGGCAATGATTGGGGCTCGTGTGGCGGTAGATGCTCATCTGTTTGGTGCAATAGGTGGTTTGAGTATGGCTTGGTTAGAGAAACTGACCCATCGTCGTATCTTTGGCTAAAGATTAGAGAATTGAAAGCCAGCTCACCACTACTCTGTAAATAGCCCCAAAAAAGAGTAAAAAAATCCCGAACCAGTAAAGAGGCTTGGTTCGGGAAAGCAGTAATTAGGAAACAAAAACTTTGCTTTTAATGGCAAGAACGTCGATTACAGCAGGATGCGGTCTTCGTTCTTCTTCACAGTCGCCTCACCGATGCCTTTCACCTTTGTAAGATCCGCAGCGGTTTTAAATG
Organism: Vibrio sp. D173a; assembly: GCF_030248475.1. Lineage (NCBI taxonomy): Bacteria > Pseudomonadati > Pseudomonadota > Gammaproteobacteria > Vibrionales > Vibrionaceae > Vibrio > Vibrio sp. D173a. The sequence goes on along the minus strand of NZ_JAHGAH010000210.1, from coordinate 16,217 downwards.
GGCCGTGCTCGTTGCGATACTCAACAATATCTTGCGCTTTCTTCTCACCAATACCATTAAGTAGCGTCGCAATCTCTTGTGCAGTGGCAGAGTTAACGTTAACCGTAATCTCAATACCTTCATACTTATCCGCTTTAGTCTTTGTTTCCGCCCAGCTCATCGGCGCGAGTATCAATAAGCACAGTGTTAACATCCATTTCATTTGAGCAATCTCCCTTGAGTAGTTGTATCAGAACGAAAACTACTCTAGTCAAAGCGCTGTTTGTATAGAAGTTTCTTCAGATAAAAATAAAACGGGCCGCTAATGCGACCCGTTTTAGTTAACATGCAAATTACATCAGTAATGCTTAGTTGCTCACAACAAAGTACTCAATGTCAGTGTTTGCGCGCAGTACTGCAATTACCGAAGTAAGATCTTGTTGAGACGAAGCACGTTGCATTTGCATCGCAACTTGCTCTTCTAGCGTACTGTCTAGCTCTGCGTGTACCGCATCAAGCTCTATAACCACAACGTTACCGTCTAGATCTTTAGATTGACCGTATACAGGCTTGTCACCTTCAGGTTTCGCCATAGCGAATACTGTTGCAGCGAGTGGAGAACGACGATCAACAGAATCTTGCTCACCAAACGCTAGGTTGTTTTCTGCAAGAATGTCTTTGTTGCCATCTTTCAGAGCCGCGACAACTTTAGTACCTAGTTCAATTGCACCTTGCTCACCTTTAACGCGAGACAGTTCAGCAACCACTTGGTCTTTCACGTCAGCAAGAGGAAGAACCGTCTCGTCACGAGCATCTTCAACACGAACGACGATGATGTGCTCTGGCGCCACTTCGATAGCTTCAGAGTTCAGACCATCTTCTTTCACTTCTGGGCTCAAGATTGCTTGCATTACCGCTTGGTTCTTAATAACCTCAGGCGCATCAACTTGAGAGATGAAGTCCGTTGTCTTCACTTTCTGACCAACGGCTTTAGAAGCATCGTCTAGAGAATCTGGGTATTCAAACGCCACTTTCTCAAGTTCGTTTTGCAGTTCGTAGAATTGATCAACCGCTTTCTGGTCAACCATTTCTTGTTTGATTTCAGCTGCTACTTCAGAGAACGGCTTAGCAACCGCACCTTTAAGCTCTTCTAGCTTGATGATGTGGTAGCCGAAGTCAGACTTCACTAGACCTGTGATATCACCAGGGTTCTTAAGTGCGAATGCTGCCTCTTCGAATGCAGGATCCATCACGTCGCGTTCAATCCAACCTAGGTCACCGCCGTTTTCCGCGCTACCAAAGTCGTTTGATTTTTCTTCTGCTAGTTTAGCGAAGTCAGCACCACCGTTTAACTCGTCAAGAATCGCTTGTGCTTTCGCCTCATCATCACCCTCAACAAGGATGTGTGCTACGCGACGCTGCTCTTCTGTAGAGTATTTGTCTAGGTGCTCATCGTAGTATTTCTTAACGTCTTCGTCAGAAATTTGGATTTGCTTCTTAAGCTCGTCAGCTGAAAGCTCAATGTAAGCAACCTTAACTTGCTCAGGACGAGTGAACATTTCTGGGTTTGCTTTGTAGTAGTCTTGAATTTCTTCGTCAGTCAGATCTACCTTCTTAGCAAACTCATTCAAATCGATAGTGATCGTGCGAACGTCACGAGTCTGAGTGAACAATTTACCTTCAGATTGAACTTCGCCAGGTAGAGTGAATTCACTGGTTTGTAGTGCGTTCAACAGTTGCTCACGAACCAATTCACGACGCATGTACTCAGCAAAAGAATCTGGAGAGAAACCTGCACGACGCAGAGATGCTTGGTAGATCTCTTGGTCGAATTTCCCGTTCGATTGGAACTGAGGCATATCTAGAATCATGCTACGTACCTGAGCATCGCTAATGCGCAGGCCAAGTGCCTCTGCTTGTTGGTCAAGCAGCACGTCATTGATCATACGATCTAGAACAGATTTGCGGAAAGATTCAACGTATGCAGGGTCAGCCAGCATTTGAGAGAAGTAATCACCCAATTGAGCTTGCATGCGGTTACGCTCATTTTGGTAAGCCATCTCGAACTCACCACGAGCAATCTCGGTGTTACCTACTTTCGCCGCTGCGTTGTTGTTACCACCAACGATGTAGCTTCCTACACCAGCAAATACGAAAGAAAGGATTATAAGTCCAAGGATAATTTTGACCGCGATGCTATTCACGCCTTCGCGTAGTCGATCCATCATAATTTAACTGCTCTCCACAATTGAAGCCGACTGCTTCTAATAGAAAATGTAATGTCGCGATAATATCAGAAAAAGAAATGCGCATCAGTAGGATGCGCATAATTTAAGAAAGTTCGGCTCTTAGTTTGTAAATTTTTGTTCAAATCTGACTGTTTGGACAAAAATCATGCAACGGCCGTTCGCTGAACCAGATCAGCGTCATCGACGCAAAAAATTAGTTACAAGCGTCTTTTAGAGCTTTACCAGCTTTGAAAGAAGGTACTTTAGCTTCCGCGATTTGGATTTCATCACCAGTTTTTGGGTTGCGGCCAGTGCGCGCTGCACGAGTACGGACGCTGAATGTACCGAAGCCAACAAGAGCAACTTGATCACCAGACTGAAGCGTACCACTCACTGCATCGATGAATGCGTCTAGAGCGCGACCAGCTGATGCTTTAGAGATGTCTGCGTTTTCTGCGATTTGTTCTACTAGTTGAGTTTTATTCACTGTGATTTCCCCTTTGTGTCATCTGTGATTATTTTTGTGATGACTTTCGTTCCATAATTAAGAAAATATGCTTCGCCCCTTATCCTTCAAGGGCTGCAAGCTTTCAAACTTAACTTAGCCTCCAAAAAAAACGCTGACAAGCCTTTTTAGGCCTATCAGCGTAAAGTTTTACTTATTTTTGCTACACATCACTATTTTTGAGACTGAAACTCAACGCCCGTCGGGTCTCGCTCTAGTGCAACTTTCAGAACTTCGTCGATCCACTGTACTGGGATAACCTTCAGATCTGCGATAACATTTTCTGGAATCTCTTCCAAGTCACGCTCGTTGTCTTTCGGAATCAGTACTGTTTTGATGCCACCACGGTGTGCCGCAAGTAACTTCTCTTTTAGGCCGCCGATAGGTAGCACTTCACCACGTAGGGTGATTTCACCTGTCATACCTACTTCTGCTTTTACCGGGTTACCCGTCAAGCTAGAAACTAACGCAGTACACATTGCGATACCCGCACTTGGGCCGTCTTTAGGTGTTGCGCCTTCTGGTACGTGCACGTGGATGTCACGCTTCTCGTAGAAGTCTGAGTTGATACCCAGCTTTTCAGCTCGTGAACGTACAACCGTCATTGCCGCTTGGATCGACTCTTTCATTACGTCGCCAAGAGAACCAGTTTGCGTCAGCTTACCTTTACCAGGCATCGCTTCCGCCTCAATCGTTAGTAGATCGCCGCCAACTTGTGTCCAAGCTAGGCCAGTTACTTGGCCAATACGGTTGCTGTCATCTGCTTTACCAAAGTCATGACGTTGAACACCTAGGTACTCTTTCAGGTTGTCCATTGTCACCGTCACTGACTTCAAGCTTGTATCAAGTAGGATGTTCTTCACTGCTTTACGGCAGATCTTAGAAATCTCACGCTCTAGGCTACGTACACCCGCTTCACGCGTGTAGTAACGAATAATGCCAATGATTGCCGAATCTTCGATGGTAATTTCGTTTGGTTTCAGACCGTTACGCTTCACTTGCTTATCAACAAGGTGACGTTTGGCAATGTTTAGCTTCTCATCTTCTGTGTAACCAGAAAGACGAATCACTTCCATACGGTCAAGTAGTGGACCCGGAATATCCATCGAGTTAGACGTCGCGACGAACATTACATCAGACAGATCGTAATCTACTTCTAGGTAGTGATCGTTAAATGCATTGTTTTGTTCTGGGTCTAGTACTTCTAGCAATGCTGACGATGGGTCACCACGCATATCTGAAGACATCTTGTCGATTTCATCCAGAAGGAACAGCGGGTTTTTCACGCCAACTTTAGACATCTTCTGAATAAGCTTACCTGGCAATGAGCCAATGTAAGTACGACGGTGACCGCGGATTTCCGCTTCATCACGCACACCACCCAGAGCCATACGAGTGTACTTACGGCCTGTTGCAGCTGCGATAGAGCGACCTAGCGATGTTTTACCCACACCAGGAGGGCCTACAAGACAAAGGATTGGACCTTTCAGCTTGTTGATACGGTTTTGTACCGCTAAGTACTCAAGAATACGTTCTTTCACACGCTCTAGACCGTAGTGGTCTTCGTTTAGAATCTCTTCTGCTTTCGCAAGGTTCTTCTTCACTTTAGAACGCTTGTTCCAAGGCACGCTTACCATCCAGTCGATGTAGCTACGTACCACTGTCGCTTCTGCAGACATTGGAGACATCATCTTAAGCTTTTGCAGCTCTTGTTCTGTCTTTTCACGTGCGTCCTGAGGCATTTTCGATTCTTCGATCTTTTGCTTCAGTGTTTCGAACTCATCAGGTGCGTCTTCCATATCGCCAAGTTCTTTCTGAATCGCTTTCATTTGCTCATTCAGGTAGTACTCACGCTGAGATTTTTCCATCTGCTTCTTAACACGACCGCGGATGCGTTTCTCTACTTGAAGAAGGTCGATTTCTGATTCCATCTGGCCCATTAGGAACTCAAGACGCTCAGTCACATCAACGATTTCAAGTACTTGTTGTTTGTCCACCAGCTTAAGAGGCATATGCGCTGCGATCGTATCTGCTAGGCGCGCCGCTTCATCAATACCACTTAGTGAAGTCAGTACTTCTGGCGGGATCTTTTTGTTCAGTTTGATGAAGCCTTCAAATTGGTTGATCGCACTGCGAACAATCACTTCTTGCTCACGCTCATCAAGCTCTGGCGTTACCACAAACTCAGCCTCAGCAAGGAAGAATTCGCTTTCTTTGAAGTGGTTAATCTTAGCGCGTTGCTGACCTTCAACCAGCACTTTAACGGTGCCATCAGGTAGCTTAAGAAGCTGGAGAATGGTTGCTACCGTACCTACTTCAAATAGGTCGTCAACCGTCGGCTCGTCAGTGTCAGCTTGCTTTTGTGCCACAAGCAGAACTTGTTTGTTTGTTTCCATCGCCGTTTCTAGACAGCTAATCGATTTCTCGCGACCAACAAACAATGGAATGACCATGTGCGGGTAGACCACTACGTCACGTAGAGGTAGTACCGGGATCTCGATACGCTCGGAACGTTCCAAGTTCATATAATTCTCTCTTCCGCTTTCACGTTTAACGTATTACATAAGGCAGTATATGGGGTCTAATTATTTGGATTCAATAAGAGAAATAAAAAAAGGAGGTAATTACTTACCTCCTTTCTATTCATGGCTGAATTTATTCTGCTCCAGCGGCCTGATTGTCGGCGTTGCTGTATATGAGCAATGGTTCTGATTCACCGTTAATCACTGATTCATCAATCACGACTTTACTTACGTCCGTCGCTGATGGCAGTTCATACATGGTTTCCAGCAGAACGCTTTCTAAGATTGAGCGTAGACCACGAGCACCTGTTTTACGCTCCATCGCTTTCTTAGCGATCGCACGAAGCGCATCTTCACGGAACTCAAGTTCTGCGTCTTCTAGTTCGAACAATGCTGCGTATTGCTTAGTCAGTGCGTTCTTCGGCTCACATAGGATCTGAATTAGCGCTTCTTCATCAAGCTCAGTCAGTGTTGTTGTTACTGGTAGACGACCGATGAACTCAGGAATCAGACCGTATTTCACTAGATCTTCAGGTTCTACCTGAGTAAATAGTTCACCGACTGTTTTGGTTTCGTTCTTAGAGCGCACTTCTGCGCCAAAACCAATACCTGTGCCTGTCGCTACACGCTGTTCAATCACTTTATCTAGACCAGCAAATGCACCGCCACAGATGAACAGGATCTTAGACGTGTCCACTTGTAGGAATTCTTGCTGTGGATGCTTACGACCACCTTGTGGTGGAACCGATGCAACCGTACCTTCGATAAGTTTTAGTAGCGCCTGCTGAACACCTTCACCAGATACGTCGCGCGTAATTGATGGGTTTTCAGCTTTACGAGAAATTTTGTCAATTTCGTCAATGTATACAATGCCGCGTTCAGCCTTCGCTACATCGTAATCACATTTTTGCAGAAGCTTCTGGATGATGTTTTCAACGTCTTCACCAACGTAACCTGCTTCGGTTAGTGTGGTAGCGTCAGCCATTGTAAATGGAACATCCAGGAATCGAGCTAGCGTCTCAGCAAGCAGTGTTTTACCACTGCCCGTTGGACCAATCAGAAGGATGTTACTTTTACCAAGTTCCACACCTTCGCTCGTCGTATCACCATTGCGTAAACGCTTGTAGTGGTTATATACCGCAACTGCGAGCACTTTTTTCGCGTAATCTTGTCCGATCACATAGTCATCAAGGTGTTCACGGATCTGTTTTGGCGTTGGTAACGCTTCAGATTCTTTCTTAGGGAGAACATCCTTGATTTCTTCGCGAATGATATCGTTACATAAGTCGACACACTCGTCGCAAATGTAAACTGACGGACCTGCGATTAGCTTGCGAACTTCGTGCTGACTTTTGCCACAGAAAGAACAGTACAGCAATTTGCCGCTGCCACTTTCTTTGCTTTTATCTGTCATTCGCTAACCTCTTAGCCTTTACTCTTTATGAATGAGTGTATATCAAATTTAGCCAAAATGCGCTGGCTAAATTACTCGCCGCGGTGGCTCAACACTGCATCCACAATACCGTATTCTACTGCCTGATCTGCCGACATGAAGTTGTCGCGATCGGTATCGCGCTCAATCACTTCAAGAGGCTGGCCAGTATGTTCTGCTAATAGGTTGTTTAGCTTCTGCTTGATGGTCAGGATTTCCTGAGCATGAATTTGAATATCAGAAGCTTGACCTTGGAAGCCACCTAGTGGTTGGTGGATCATCACACGTGAATTAGGCAGAACGTAACGCTTACCTGGCGCACCACCTGCAAGCAGGAACGCACCCATAGAGCAAGCTTGACCCATACATACTGTGCTTACATTTGGCTTGATGAATTGCATGGTGTCGTAGATAGACATACCTGCTGTTACACTGCCACCTGGTGAGTTGATGTATAGGAAAATATCTTTATCTGGATTTTCAGATTCTAGGAAAAGTAGTTGAGCCACGACAAGGTTTGCCATGTGGTCTTCCACTTGACCAGTTAAAAAGATCACGCGCTCTTTAAGTAGGCGTGAGTAAATGTCGTAAGAGCGTTCGCCGCGGGAAGTTTGTTCAACCACCATTGGCACTAGCGCGTCAATAATTGGCGACATTGCGTTTTTTTCTTGGTAGCTCATATTCTTATGTCCCTAAAATAAATGGCCCGGATGATGATGTATCATACGGACCATTGTTAGCAGAATAATCGACGTTAAGTCAACCTTCTACGCAAGATATTGCTTATTAAGCAGCAGGTTGTTGTTGGTTAAGTAGCTCGTTGAAGCTTACTTCTTTCTCAGAAACCTGTGCTTTAGCGATGATCGCGTCGATAGCTTGCTCTTCTAGAGCAACGTTACGCATGTTGTTCATCATTTGCTCGTTTTGCTCGTAGTAAGCAATAACTTCTGATGGATCTTCGTAAGCAGTTGCCATTTCTTCGATTAGCGCTTTCACTTTCTCGTCGTCAGCTTTTAGCTCTTCAGACTTGATTACTTCGCCTAGTAGAAGACCTACAACTACGCGACGTTTAGCTTGCTCTTCGAATAGTTCACGTGGAAGCTGTGCAGCTGCTTCTGGGTTACCACCGAAACGTTGTGCAGCTTGTTGACGTAGAACTTGGATTTCTTGGTCGATAAGTGCAGCTGGTACGTCGATTTCGTTTTGCTCAACTAGACCGTCGATAGCTTGCTCTTTGATGCGGTTCTTAACAGCTTGCTTAAGTTCACGCTCCATGTTCTTACGAACTTCAGCTTTAAGTGCTTCAACGCCACCTTCAGCAACACCGAACTTAGAAACGAATTCGTCGTTTAGTTCTGGTAGTTCACGAGCTTCAACTTTGTTCACTTTGATTGCGAACTTAGCCGCTTTACCTTTTAGGTTTTCAGCGTGGTAATCTTCTGGGAAGTTTACGTCGATTTCGAATTCCATACCTTTAGTTTTGCCTTCGATACCGTCTTCGAAACCTGGGATCATGCGACCTGCGCCCATTTCTAGTGGGAAGTTCTCAGCTTTACCGCCTTCGAACTCTTCACCGTCGATAGAACCAACGAAGTCGATGCTTACGCGCTTACCAGCTTCTGCAGCTTCTTCAACTTCAGCCCAAGTAGCTTGTTGCTTACGTAGAGTTTCGATCATCTCTTCTACGTCTGAATCGTTAACTTCAGTTGTTGGTTTTTCAACAGTGATGCTGTCTAGGCCTTTTAGCTCAACTTCTGGGTAAACTTCGAAAGTTGCAGTGAATACTAGATCTGCGCCTTCGTTGTTTTCAACTGGAGCGAACGTTGGTGCGCCAGCTGGGTTGATTTTCTCTTTTACGATCGCTTCGATGAAGTGGCGTTGCATAACTTCACCAAGAACGTCTTGACGTACTGCTTTACCGTACATCTTAGCAACCATTTTTAGAGGCACTTTACCTTTACGGAAACCATCGAAACGACGGTTTTTAGCGATGTTGCGTAGTTCAGCTGTTACAGCATCTTCGATGTTTGCAGCTGGAACAGTAATGTTTAGACGGCGCTCTAGGCCCTCTAGCGTTTCAACAGTAACTTGCATTATATATAAACCTCTAAAGTGGCTCGGTCTTCCCGAGCTTATGAGCGAGACTCTTTGAGTTCACGCTTCATCCTTGTGTAGTGTCCTGTCCGAACACCTAAGTTAAAACCGAGTATCGATGCTGGAAACCAACACCGGACTAATCAGTGATATCCTCAGCAAACGCAAAAGGTATCTCCTATTAGCCTCAGGACAGAATTTTTAGACGCGACATTCTAGCGATCTGTCGCAATCCTGTCGAGCCAATAGCCACTATGTGGACATTGTCTGCGCTAAATTCTCGAATACGGACTCAATTTTTACGAAAAATGCCCTTTTAGCATCGCTTCGCCTCAGCCAGCATATCTAGAATGGGGACAATAGCGACTTTTTCAAGAGAATCGACAGCTTTTTTTATTGAAAAACCTAAAAAGAGATCTTGCTCTTGTTTTACTCCACAGAGTTGGAAACGAAATCCCTATTCATCTCTACAAACTATTAACATTTTCTTACGTGGTAAAAACAAGATGTAAAGGAGCACAAGGATGTTGCAAAAAAGTCGTATTCTACTGATTTTTTCGTCTTCTATTTCCTTTGTGCCTTCGTTGGTGGGCATTGGGTTTGGCAAGCCAGCTACCAATCTTTGCTCGATAAACATCAATCCCAGTTAGAGCGGTTCTCCAGCCATATTCAGAACAAGTTAGATAAGTACGCGCACATCCCACACCTGCTCTCCAAAGACGAACCTTTGGTTGAAGCCCTACTCAATCCAGCCAACAGTGCCCAACTGGAAATCACTAATCGATATTTAGAATCGGTCAACAATGTCATTGCCGCTTCAGACACTTATTTGATCGACAAATGGGGCACGACGATCGCCGCCAGTAACTGGCGCAAAGCGCGTTCTTTTATCGGCCGCAACTTTGCTTTCCGTCCCTACTTCAAACAAGCGATTGTCGGTCAGCGTGCTGAGTATTAAGCCCTCGGTTCTACTTCAGGAAAGCGCGGTTGCTACTACTCCTACCCAATCGTCTATGCCGGGGACGTGCTTGGTGTCGTGGTGGTCAAAATGGATTTAAGCAAGATAGAAGATAATTGGCAACACCCTAAAAGCGTCCTTGTTGCGAGTGACCCAAATGGCATTGTGTTTATGAGTAGCCGGAGTGACTGGCTATTCAAAAGTTTACAGCCACTCGACGATCCAAAAACTGCAGAGGTTTGGGCTAGCCGCCAGTATCAAACAGACCATGGAACAATTGAATGTGCCTCGAAAAACTCTGTACGACAAAATGCAACGTTATCAGATAGATAAGGATCTATATAAATAAAACGCAGTTTGCGGTTTGTCGTTATATCCAACTTGAATCATACTTTTTTATAACAACGAAAAGACGGCTTAAACGGATATGACAGAAAAGATCAAAACCCCCGTGATCACCGATACTGTGATGGTTGACGGGCATTATCAAGAAGAGAGGCGTTCTGGGGAAGACAGGCGTAAAAACAAAAAGAAATGGCTCGGTTACGAGCGTCGAGTGAAACCGGACCCAAGAAGGCCAGCCTATAAATCCATAGATGAAGAGGTATGAATAGTCACACCTCTTTTGTCTTTGTGGCTAAAAACCATTACTTAGTGATGATTTCTGGCCCCATCAATGTCGTTGGCAACCAAGTCGATACCCAAGGCACGTAAGTGACGATAATCAGGAAGAGGAACATCACCGCCACCCATGGCAGTGCCGCTTTCACCACATTCATCATCGACATCTTGGCCACACCAGCGGTCACAAATATAATGAAGCAGCAGTGCCTTTTGGGCGTTTGTCTGTATTGATTACGTGACTGAACTTGATCACTGTTTCACCAGGGTCACAGTTTGCGGCAGCGTTAAAGCTAGTAATAGCCAGAGCAGAAACAGACAGTAGAGTTAGAGGCTTAAACATTATTATTCTCCTTGTTGAATCACATCCCATCCTTTCCATGAACACCTAAGTGGGTAGAAGGTGATGGGTACGGATGTTCAACAAGGAGCAAGTTACAGACCAAGTCGATTACTTATTACTATTCAGTAACTTAAATAAAAATAAAAAATTATTGGTGAGGATAAGGGGTTAAATCCACCCACGAGAACAAGCTCAATGGGTGGGAAATGACACATTTACGATGAACAGCTGATTTCCATTTTCTTACCCCACTCGGGCGGCAACTTGGTATAATCATCAAACTCGGGCTGTTCATCATAAGGACGCTTTAATAGCTCAGCCAGTCGGTTTACTTCACTAAAGTCTCCCTCCTCTGCCTTATCAATGGCAATTTGAGCTAAGTAGTTACGTAGGATGTATTTCGGATTCGTTCGACGCATCTTTTCACAGCGAGTTTGTGCTGATACGCACTCGTCTACTTCTAACTCACAACGAGCGAGATATAAGTCTACCCATGCACTTGCCGCTTCTCGATCAATAAACAAATCAATCACAGCTTGAGGCGATTTAACGTCGAGGTTAGACAACTCACGAAAGAAGCGAGTGTAGTCAGCTTTGTTTTGGTTCAACAGTTCAAACATGGCTTCGAATAAGCGGCCGTCTTCGTCCACCTTAGTGTGAAGACCGAGTTTGGCACGCATCAACTCACTGAATTTTTGACTCAGACGCACTTCAAACTTCCCTAGTGCAGCCTCAAGATCTTCTCTTTGTACAAGAGGCGACAAGGAGTGCGCCAAAGCAGAGAGATTCCACAGTGCAATACGCGGTTGCTGTTCAAAGGCGTAACGACCTTGGTAATCCGAGTGGTTGCAGATGTAATTAGGATCGTAGTCATCGAGGAAGCCAAACGGCCCGTAATCAAAGGTTTGTCCTAGAATCGACATGTTGTCGGTATTCATTACACCATGGGCAAAACCATAAGCTTGCCAGTACGCAATCATCTCTGCGGTTTTCTCCACAATAGACTCGAACATGGCTGCGTATGGCTTCTCAGCTTCTGAGCACTCAGGGAAATGCCATTCAATCACTTTGTCTGCCAGCAGCTTTTGCTCGGCTAATTGGTTGGTGTAGAAGAAGTGCTCGAAGTGACCAAAACGGATGTGCGTTTCGGCAACACGAATCAATAGTGCGCCATATTCCGTCTTCTCGCGATAGACGGGCGTATCGCTGTCCATCATACCCAACGCTCTAGTAGTGGGAATGCCAAGCCCTGCCATGGCCTCACTGCACAGATATTCGCGGATCGTAGAACGCAATACCGCTCGGCCATCGCCCATTCGAGAATAAGGGGTAAGACCGGCCCCTTTGAGGTGAATGTCGAACCAAGTGCCATCTTGGTGCTGCATTTCAGCGAGCAGCAAACCACGGCCGTCACCCAAGTCCGGGTTGTACACACCAAATTGATGACCCGCGTACTTCATTGCCAGAGGAGCAAATGGCGCAAATTCTTTTTGTCCTGCAAACACATTCAGCAACTCTTCGTTCTCGGCTGCAGGTAAACCAAATTGCTGTGCAAACTCGCCATTCCACACCACCCAGCGAGTGTTATCTAAAAGCTGCGGCGTAACATAGGTAAAAAATGCCGACGGCAGTTCACTGAATCGATGGGTAAAATTCACACCTTCCCAAACGGACATAGCAGTTCCTTAATAAACGACTTCCTAACCAACAGTATAAGCTGTGTGTAAGGTCACCTTCAGCCCCGAATTATTCATGGGTATTTACGATTAACGAAGAGGTTTGAGTTATTAGGAGAGAAAAAGAAGTTGGAAGCATGCCCCACGAACCATCGGCAATCATGGGGCAAGTATGAGTTTCAATTAACCACGAAACTCATAAGCATCGCTTTGAGAGTCAGGCACACCTTTGAATTTAGCGCGCTCAATATTAAGAATCGTTCGGTAGCTTAAAGACAAAAGTGCTATTTGGTAAGCGCCAAAAATACCGAAGATCACACCAGACACAACAAATGCCAATATGTGATTAAACTCGGCAAAAATGAACTGGTTAACAGCGCCAACTAATAGAGGGATAAGCCCCATCAAGACAAATATCTGCTTGTTATAAGGCTTGCTCTGTCTCCATGCGTCATCAAGGCTTCTAGGTTCAAGATCTAGCGCCGTCGCTGGCAAAACTAACGACCAACGCGAAAGGATCCAATGACCTGGGATACTGGCAAGTAAGGTAATGATAGTGAAAGTTAACTCACTCGCTTCTCCACCTTCTGCCGCATACAAAAAGGTGACGATGAATATAGGAAGCGCCAATGTAAACATCATCGACAAACCAAACAAAATCCACCAGCCAATAAAGCGCAGCTCGCGCATCGATAATCGCATCACATCTAGAGCAGAATGCATGTACTCATGTGCAAGGTAGATACGATGGATACGTACTACCGCCATTGCCGCGACCAGTGGATACAGCAGAAAAGTTGTCACAAAGAAGCCGGCACCAACGCTGGAAAAGTCAGGTTCTTGCGATCCTTGAACCAAGGCTCCTTGATATTGAGTAATAAATATCGTGTGAACCACGATCAAAGGAATACACGCTATTACAATCGCGAGTAAGTTTGCCCTGACCATGCCCACAGCCTCTTGGCAAATAGAAGCAACAGAAAACGAATTATCAGACATAAAAATATCCTTACTTTTATAAGTATCTAGCCATAGACTACGCCTCAAAAATAGACAGCGCGTAAAAATAAAAGTGAAACTCATCTCATACTAAAAAGATTGATGAGTTTATCGTTGGAACAAGAAATAAGAACAAAGCCACTCGAAGGAGTGGCTTTGAGATATCGATTAAGCGCGACGACGCCAGCCCAACAGTGCTAACAGCATTAACGCCCAGTAAGAAACACTGCCTCCGCCGCCTGAGCTAGCGAAGTCATTGTTGAAGTCAGAGTCATTCGATAACACATCAATCATGATGCTCTTACCTTACTCCAAACTACGGCTCCATGAGTTCAATGCGCAGATAACGCATTTCATACGCAAACAAAACAACAAGTTGCACATAATAGAGCTATCGAATACTACAGATTTCAATCAATATTGAAATACTATCGCCACAAATAAATAGAAATTATGCTCATTTATTTGATGAATTTATAAAAAACGCGAGAGGCGGTTAAACCACACTCTCGCGTAATCGTTTTTTGATGATTAACCGGTTATTAACCAGTCAAGACATTGTCTTCTGGGTACTTGATCAGAGTTGGCTCAGGACGCGCTAGCATATACGCCAACGTCAAAGGTCCGATACGTCCGATTATCATCACCACAATCATGATGTACTTACCCGGCTCCGACAATTCAGCCGTTAAACCAGCGGTAAGGCCAACCGTTGCAAATGCAGAAATGGTCTCGAACATCACCTTATCGAAGGCCGCTTTCTCCGTGATCATCAATGAGAACATTGCGGTCGTTAGGATAGCGCCACTGACCACAATGATGGCCAGCGATTTCGTCACCGTTTGCCAGTTTACTGTGCGCTTGAAGATCACCACATGTTTCTTCTGGCGTAAGAATGCCCATGTCGCCATAAATGCCACAGCAAAGGTCGATACCTTAATACCACCACCCGTTGAGGTAGAACCCGCACCAATCAGCATCAACACAATCATTACCAACAAAGCTGGCTGGGTAAACTGAGCCAAATCGACACTGTTAAAACCCGCTGTTCGCGCACTGGCTGATTGGAAGAACGCCGCTAGCCACTGCCCTGCCACAGGTAAAGATTCCATTGTGTTTGGGTTATGCCTCTCCAATAACCAGAACATCACAGTACCAACAGCCAGCAGCACTGGCGTGGCAATGAGCATGATTTTGGTATGCAGATGCAAGAAGTGGAAACCTCTGCGCCAATGCAGCCATAAATCACCAATGACCGTAAAGCCCAAACCGCCGAAGATAAACAAACCCGCTAGTGTAAAAATAACCACTGGATCATTCACAAAGCTCATCATGCTATCGGAGAAGAGTGCAAAACCGGCATTATTGAAGGCCGAGATAGAATGGAACAGCGCATAGAACATGCCCGTTTGCCAGCCCATTTCTGGCACCCAGCGAAACGAAAGGAAAAGAAAACCAATCGTCTCAGCAATCAGTGCGAAGATAACGATTTTCTTCACCAGCTTACGCAGATTTACTTGGTGATCTTGACCCAAGGCATCTTTGGCTAACGCTTGTTGTCGAAGGCTCAAACGAACCCCAAACATGTAAAGCAGGACAGCAGAGAGGGTCATTTGCCCTAACCCACCAACTTGCATTAAAAACATCAGCAGAATTTTACCTGCCAAAGTGAAGTGCTCACCCGTATCCACCACACCTAGGCCGGTCACACTGATGGCCGAGGTTGCGGTAAATAATGCATCGGTCAGTGACAAACCGGTAACAGAGAACACTGGTAGCGTGAGCAGTACAGCAGAAGGCAATAACACACCGAGAAAGCTCAGCAATATAATGCGCGGTTCGCCACCTTTCGCTTTATCTCGTTTGCCATCTGGGACGTAAAAAACGCCTCTCTGATGAAATTGCTTCATAGTGATTTCAACTTGCTCGCAAGTTTATCTTGAGGACCAACGACAATGATGAGGTCGCCGATTTCTAATGTGGAATTCAGGTCAGGCGCTTTGGTGATCTCAGGGCCACGTTTAAAGCCCAGCACTTGTACGCCTTCGACTTTACACAAAGCCAAGTCGCCTAGGGTTTTACCCATCCAGCGCGAGCCAATGACAAACTCCGTCATCGCTAGGCCGCTGCCAAGTGGGTGGAACTCAAGTACGCGTTTATCAAGCATCTTACGCGCAACACGAATCCCCATATCACGCTCAGGCATGATGATGTGGTCTGCACCAATTTTTTGCAGCACGCGTGCTTGGAAACGATCGTTCGCTTTGACCCAAACCGATTTCACGCCCGCCTCTTTCGCAATCAGCGTCGCAAGAATGCTGGCATTCACATCGGCACCAATGGCAATCATAACCATGTCATAGTCGTCAAGTTTGAGTTCAGCTACCGTATCTTCTTGAGTACAGTTTGCCACGATAGCTTGACTCACGAACCCCGCCGCCTCTTTCACTCGGTCTTCATTGATGTCTACCGCCAAAACCTGTGAGCCGGAATCCTGCAGTTCTTTACAAACAGCCAAGCCAAAACGACCCAGACCAATTACCGCAAATTGCTTATCACCCGTTTTCATTCGTGCCTCATTTATGCGTTGAATAGCAGGCGCGAAAGTCTGCGCCTATTCCTCACCATCTGCAAACAAGACGACAAAAAATTGACAAAACCCTAACTCAGACTTTCGCACTCCATGTCTGTAAAGCGTAAGACACAATGATTGGGTTTTCCTAATTATTCGCAAGTAAATCAAAAGAATAGCCACCAAGTTCACACTTAATGCGGGGTTATATTCATCGTCCATTCAAAACCGCTGCTTTTAGCCAGCAAACACCAATTCGTCTGCCATGGAAAGCATGTATACCCAAGT